>JACPZJ010000001.1 GCA_016195585.1 Nitrospirota bacterium
GGCCGCGTAAACCATTCAGGAAGTCTTTTGCCATTAGTGAAAGATTCTTCTATTAAACCGCTCTCCCATATCTTTATGAATTGTCGGTTTCTATTTATGACCTTTGACGGTTCCTCGTATATCTGCTCCTCTGGTATGTATACCATCTCCTTAAAGGGGATCATTTGCACCCCTATCTCCTGTTCGTGCTCTTTAAACAGATTCTGCACATCATGCGACTCATAGGAATGTTCTCCATTAGAGGACTTTCCATTATAACCCGCTCTGTCCCTTCCTACAATGAAATAATTTGCGCCGTAATTTCTATTTATGATGCCATGCCAGAGTCCTGCCCTTGGGCCAGCCATCCTCGGCGCAAGGGGAAGCAGATTCAAAATCACCCTATCTTGCGGGTAATAGTGTTTTTCAAGGAGCGCCTTATAGCATCTTATCCGCGTATAGTAATCTGTTTCTCCGGGTTGAGCGCCTGTTACAACAGGATTTATCAGGAGCGTCCCGTTAACCTCCTCTATTATCCTTTTTGTAAATTCCTCATGCACCCTGTGCATGGGGTGTCTCGGCTGGAAGGCAACAACATTTCCGCAGCCCATCTTCTCCAATAAGGATCTGATTACAGCAGGGGTTTTTCGCAGGTCAGGGAAATCGTAATGCCGGGGCATGTTCAGCGCTGTAAGGGGGCCAGATAGGTAAAACCTGCCCCATGTGTGCATCTCCGCTGCGAGCGGATGGCGTGTATCTATGGTTCCCAGGGTGGCGGCTGCCTCCTTTTCAAAATCCCACTCGTATATCTCCTCAAGGCGCATGACTGCCGCCATCTCATTTGTTGGGCTGCGCAATACTATCTCCTGTCCGAGCTTTAGATTTTTCGCGTCTTCTACAGGAAGGGTAATTGGGATGGGAAACAGGGCGCCGTCTGCAAGCCTCATGTCCTTTAAAACAGACCTGTAGTCTTTCTCTCCCATGAACCTGTCTAAAGGAGAGAAGGCGCCGACAGCAAGAAGCTCCAGATCGCGCAGCGAGCGGAGAGAAAGCTGGACAGAAGGAAGGAATTTTGCCTTTCTAATGAGTTCATTTCTTTCATCTCCCTCTGCAAGCAGGTTGACCAATTTTCCGCCATAGGGCGGTATTAGAGTCGTTGTGTTTCTTTTCTCAGGCATATTTGCCGCTCCGTAATGCTATGAAATAGGCATTCCGGAGAATCGGCTTATTGTACTTAAGAGGCTTTGCATTGTGAATCTCCAAAACACTTCCTCCAGATTCTTCTACGATTATCTGGCCAGCAGCGGTGTCCCATTCCATTGTATGTCCTGCCCTTGGGTAGATATCCGCTCTACCCTCAGCGATGAGGCAGAACTTTAGAGAACTCCCTGCTGATATTACTGTAAAATCCCCGTATTTTCCCCTGAGGGCTTGAAGATATTCCTCGTTTTCCTTTGTATTGTGAGAGCGGCTCCCTATCACTGTCAGGCGCTCTTTTTGTATTTCAAAAGGGAGCCTCTCCTCCTTGCCGCATTCAATCTTGTAAGAGCCATGGCCCTCTGCTGCATGGTAGAGGATGTCTGCTGCAGGCACATATATAACGCCGATTATCGGCCTGTCTTCGTGAATCAGAGATATATTTACAGTAAACTCGCCGTTTCTCTTTATGAACTCCTTTGTCCCGTCAAGTGGGTCCACAAGCCAGAAATATTCCCAATCCTTTCTCTCGCTATATAGTACGTCTTTCCCCTCTTCGCTAAGAACTGGAAAGGGGTATTTTTCTTTCAATATGCCATGTATAATGTCATGCGATCGCCTGTCTGCTTCTGTCAGGGGTGTTTTGTCGCCCTTCTCTTCTACAGCAAAATCAGAATGATAGATATCTAAAATTGCCCTCCCTGCCTCTTTAGAGATTTCAACGATATCATGGAGAGCCTCTGCCTTTTGCGTTTCTGTCATCTTCTTATATCCTCACCTACCCCTAAACAATTATCTAAAATGCTCCAGAGCTAAGTTGACATTTAATCTGTCTATTTGGTAAGCATAAGCCATGCCAGATTCTGTTTTAATCTGTGTTTTAATGGGAGGCGCTGATTTGCCTTATATTATAAGTAGTTATTAGAGCAGACAATATTGAATCTTATTTTAATACCTGTTTTGATAAGAGGGAAATTTAATAAAATTGTTCACTTATGAACTACGAGATAAAAATAACACAAATTGTGCCAGATTTTGTTTTAATTTATATTCTAAATAGAAGGCGCTGATTTAGTTTATATTATAAGGAGTTATAAATATAAACCATGCCGATTTTGTCACATTATTTTTTATTGGAAGTAGCATTTGATCAAACTGTTCATTTGTGAGCGAAAGCACAAAATTATCGGATTTTTCCTATCCTACTTTTTATTCTGTTCAATAGTATACCTTATAACCCCCTGAAGCCGTTCGCTCCTTTTGGCGCCGCCGAGTATGGTCTGAAGGTCGTCGTATACAGCAGGGTCATTTATTAAAAGGCCGAGCGTTCCTTCACCTTTATCTATCTTTTCTATTATAGTCTTTAAACCTTTTGATGCAGAGGATATATCTTCAAGCATCTTTGCATCCTTCTGTTCATAAATTAAGGAATGGGCAAGGCCTTTGCCTGCCTTCACCTCTTTTGCTATATCATCTAACTGGACAGAGACCTCTTTCAGATTTGATATTATCTCGCCTTCTTTGAATTCCTTTACCACTGCATTCAGATTCTTGCTCGCCTCTTTCAGGTCTGATACAATCTTTTTGCCATCAGGGTCGTACAGGATTGCATGAAGCAGCCCCTCTCCCTTTTTAATCTGGCTGACAATATCATTTACATTATTCAGTGTTGAGGCAATATTCTTGACAGAGCCGCCCTTTTTCAAATCAACAAGTATCTCATCTAATGTATTTGAGAGCCTGGCAAGGTTTCCAAAGACATTTTCGCCCCTTTCAACAAGCCTTGAAAAATCTGTTGGCTCAATGGCCTTTATTGCCGCCCCATCCTTTAAGACAGGCTTATCCTGACTGCCTATTGTAATCTCAATATACTTATCACCGAGCAGGCCGATTGTCTGAATGGATGCAGTGGAGTCCTCTCTTATCCTGTTCTGTATATTTTTGTTTATCTTTAAATAGACCTCAATATGCCTTTTGTTGATATCATCAGGAAAGATTATGCCGTTTACCCTTCCGACCTTGACGCCTGAGAGCCTTATCTGGGCATTGTCTGCAAGGCCCTGCGTGTTTGCAAAGGTGGTCTTTAAAGTATAGCTTCCTGTGAAGTAGTTTACCTCAGAGCTTAACGCAAATATAACAGCCATGAAGATTATTATTGCCAAGAAGATAAAAAAACCCACCCGCAGCTCTTTAATTTTTGTGTCTTCCATTTATCCACCTCCTTTTCTATAACATATCTTTCGGCGTCATTGCGAGGGCCCTCAGTCCCGAAGCAATCTAAGAACGAGATTCCTCGCTCTGCTTGGAATGACAATAAGAATATATTATGCCGATTCCATTGTCCCGTTTAAGAAACTTGCTACAACCTCATCCTCTGTGCTTTTAAAGTCTTTAACAGCGCCTGCCTTCTTTATCCTGCCTTCGTATATCAGCGCAATCCTGTCTGACACTTCGTAGGCGCTTTCAATATCATGGGTAACAACAATGGATGTAACCTTTAATACCCTTTGAAGCTCCTTTATAAGGCTGTTTATCCTCCTTGCATTTGTCGGGTCTAAACCAGTTGTTGGTTCATCATAAAGAATCACCTCTGGCTCTATTGCAATTGCCCTTGCCAATCCAACACGCTTTTTCATCCCGCCTGATAATTCAGCAGGTTTCTTATCCTCTACATCTTCAAGACCGACAAGGCCGAGTTTTTCTCTTACCCTTTCCTTAATCTCTTCCTCTTTTAGATTTAGGTGCTCCCTTAATGCGTATGCAACATTTTCATATACTGTTAAAGAATCAAAGAGTGCAGAACCCTGAAAGAGCATGCCTATTTTCTTTCTGATCCCAATAAGCTCCCCTTCATCCATCACTGCAATATCCTTACCCTCAAAAAGGATTCTGCCCTTATCCGGTCTTATCAGTCCGAGGAGGAGTTTTAATAGAACACTTTTTCCAATACCGCTGCCGCCTATTATTGTAATAGTCTCCCCCCGATAGATGGCAAGGTCAATGCCATTTAATACCCTATTGTCATTAAAGGATTTATGAACATCTATGAATTCAATTATGGGTTCTGGTTTATGCATACCCCTCACCCGATCCCTCTCCCCAAAGGGGAGAGGGGAATATATTGTATTTCATTTGTAAGTAGGGGCAATTCATGAATTGCCCCTACAATTAAAATAGCCAGAAAAACTTGGTTAAAAAGAAATCTGAAATCAATATCACAATAGATACTGTTACCACGGTTACAGTTGTTGACAGACCTACACCCTCTGTGCCGCCTGATGTTATCATACCCTGATAACAGCCGACAATGGCAATTACAAAGCCGAAGAAGAGTGATTTGCCAATGCCGGAGAATATATCCGACATCTTTAAAAATTTAATTACTGAATCATAATACGCATAAGGGCTTATGCCGAATTCTATCTGCGAGATAATCATGCCGCCTGTTATGCCGATGACATCTGCAAAGAGTGTAAGCACAGGAAGAACTAATATAGCTGCTGCCACCCGCGGCACAACGAGGTTCTTAACAGGGTTTGCGCCGAGCGCCTTGATTGCGTCTATCTGCTCTGTTACATTCATTGAGCCAATCTCTGCTGTAATGCCAGAGCCGACCCTGCCGCCAACCATAAGTGCAGTAAGTATTGGCCCAAGCTCCCTTACAAGTGATAACGAGACAATAACACCCACATAGCTCTTTGCGCCGAATCTGCCGAGGCCATA
>JACPZJ010000231.1 GCA_016195585.1 Nitrospirota bacterium
ACAGATGAAAACTTTGCTAAAAAGATAAAAGACCTCTTTGTTCATAAAGAGGAGATTACCCTGAAGGACATACATCTTTTAAATGTCGGAAGGCACTTTAGGCTGGACAAAGATACAAAGCTAATAATCGGCAGGAATGAGCATGAAAATAAGAGGCTTGAATACACTGCACAGCCGGGCGATTATCTTTTTATACCTGACAATTTTCCAGCGCCAGCAGGCATCCTTTGCGGAGAGACATCTGATGATAAAGAGGCTTTTATATGCAAGGCGTTATTAAAATACAGCAAGCATGACAGCGGCGCATTTTTTGTCAAGGATATAAAAACGGATAATGCCAAGAGAATAGAGGCTGCTGAAAGGGTTGATGACAGGGCCCTTGAGGCTATGAGGATATAACTTGGAAGAGAAATTTAACAAATTAAAGGATATAATAAGAGATATGGACTCGCTCCTTATTGCCTATTCTGGCGGCGTGGACAGCACATTTCTGCTAAAGGCCGCAGCAGATATACTCAGGGACAGGGTTGTTGCAGTAACTGCAACAGCTCCCACATATCCATCAAGAGAGATAGAAGCTGCAAAGGAGATTGCAAAAAAACTTGGCGTTAGGCACCAGCTTATTTCATCAAATGAACTTGATGTGCCGGGATTTTCATCTAACCCGACAAATAGATGCTATTTCTGCAAGAAGGAGCTCTTTGATAAACTTAAAACAAAGGCCGCAGATCTCGGCCTTAATTATGTGGCAGACGGCAGTAATTATGACGATATAAAAGACTACAGGCCGGGAAGGGATGCAGCAAAAGAGCTCGGCATAAGAAGCCCCTTAGTGGAGGCAGGCCTCACAAAGGCAGAGATAAGGGGCATTGCGAGGAGGTTGAACCTCCCCAACTGGGACAAGCCGTCCTTTGCCTGCCTGTCATCAAGATTTCCATACGGGACAGAGATAACTATCCCGCGGTTAAGGCAGATTGAAAATTGTGAAAATATCCTGAGGGAAAAGGGCTTCAGGCAGTTCAGGGTGCGCTATCACAATGAGATTGCGAGGATAGAAGTGGGAGAGGATGAAATTCAGGGATTCTTTGAAAAGGATACGAGGGATTATATTGCGGAGAGATTTAAAGAGAATGGTTTTACTTATATCACCGTTGATATTCAGGGTTACAGGACAGGCAGCATGAACCAGTTATTAACAAAGAGTTAGGAGGTGAGAGATATGTATATCAAAGTTCAGATTACCGGCGTTATCCTCGACCCCAATACCAACTCTTATATTGTACTGTTAAATGATGATAAGAGGGAGCCCCTGCCGATATGGGTCGGCCGCGCAGAGGGGAATGCAATAAACTTTGCGATGGAGGGCGTGACTCCACCGAGGCCGATGACACATGATTTAATGAAAAACATACTTGACACCCTTGAAATAAAAGTTAACAAGGCTGTGGTTACAGATATCAGAAACAACACCTACTATGCTATTTTATACCTGAATGTAAAAGGCGAGGAAATATCTGTAGACTCAAGGCCGAGCGATGCCATTGCCCTTGCAGTAAGGGTGAATGCGCCTATATTTGTAGACGAAGAGGTCTTCAAAAAGAGGGCGGAGGTAAGCCTTGACCACTGGCTTGAAAATCTAAAGCCTGAGGATTTTGGCAGATATAATGCGTAGCAAGGCGCATGTTTAAAGGTTTTGGAGGATGTTTATGAAAGGGATTTTAGTTTTTATATTAATTGCTGTAAGTTTTATGATAGCGCCTGCCTTTGCAATAGATAGCGCAGAGAAAGGCAGGGGCGCTGAGCTGAAGAAGCTTAGGGCTGAATATAATGAACTTTTTGAGTATCTGCCTGCAAGCGCAAACATGGCAGCGCAGGATTTTATTGACGGCTTTGCAACCTATGAGGAGATAAATAAGAGATTAGAGGCTATGAAGGCCGTCTTAGACGAAGGCAGTTGTTCATCATCAAATACGCGATAAAGGTGTAAAGTGAGCATGAAGAGTGAGGGCTTGAATAAGGAAAAGATATTAGAGCAGTTAGAGGAGCTTGCACAAAGGCTTTCAGTTAAGATCACCTATGATTCCCTCAGAGAGGGCAATATCAATACAAAGGGAGGCCTTTGCAAGGTAAGCGGTAATTACAGGATCCTTGTAGAAAGAAGGCTCACCACAAATGAGAAGATAGATATCATTGCAAACAGCATTGCAAGATTTGATATAAATGATTATTACATGCCTCCAGAGATAAGGGATATTATTGCATCCCTTTCTGTCCCAGTCCCTGTCTGCCGACAGGCAGGTGCGGAACAGACAGGCAGCAGGCAGGATTGAAAAACCCTATTTACTACTACTAAACATGGCGCAGAAAAAGGTACTTATAATTGAAGGCAAGGAGACCTTCGCAGATTATATTGCTGAGATACTAAAAAGACTCAGCCTGAAGACCACTATTGCCACAGACGGCGATGAAGGTTTTGAGGCTGCCCAGAAAGAGCAGCCTGATCTGGTTCTCCTTTCTGTTGAGCTTTCCAAAGACAATGGCTACATAGTCTGCAAAAGATTCAAGGAAGACAATGACCTCAAAAAAATCCCCCTGATCCTGATGTCTTCAGAGGCTAAGTCAGGCGATTTTGAGCAGCATAAAAAACTCAAGGTCAGGGCTGAGGAATACCTTAAAAAGCCTTTTGTAAAAAAGGAGCTTGTTACAACCATCTCAAATCTTATGGGGTGCTCTGTGCCGATTGAAACCTATTGTATGCTGGAGGAGAAGGTTGATACCCTCATAAAAGAGAAGGACATCCTTGAAAGGGATTCAAAGAACAAGGAGAAGCTTATATTTGAACTCCGTGAAAGATTAAACAAGACCGCTGATGAAATGAAGGGTGTGGATGTTGCAAGGCTGCAGAAGGAATTAATTGAAACGAGGAGAGAGATGGAAGATGCAAAGAAGGAGATGATGCAGCTTACGCAGAAGAATGAGGAGTTTTCTAAAAAGATTGAGGAGATCAACAAGGAAAAAAAGGAGCTTATAAAGAGCTCCATCGCAGA
The DNA here is from genome assembly GCA_016195585.1 of Nitrospirota bacterium. Taxonomy (GTDB): domain Bacteria; phylum Nitrospirota; class CAKKRA01; order 9FT-COMBO-42-15; family 9FT-COMBO-42-15; genus JACPZJ01. Next base: position 3,048 of record JACPZJ010000231.1, read on the forward strand.
TTTTGCAGAGAGGGACAAAAGAGAATCTGAGCTTAAGAAAAAGATAGCGCAGCTTGAAAAAGAGCTTCAGGAGCAGAAGAAGACAGACAGGCAGCAGATAAAAAAGGCGCTGGAGAACGCCCTTTTATCCCTTAAGGAATAAGGAGATTTTTAATGAACAGAGAAGAGGCGCTGAAATTAATTCAGGAGTGCAGGGAAAAGAATATAAGGATAAATATAAAATATGCAAACTTGGAAGGCGCAAATCTGAGCGACGGGATGTTTATAAATGCCAATCTTGAAGGCGCCAATCTTGAAGGCGCGAATCTTGAACGGGCTAATTTGAAATATGCCAATCTTGAAGGCGCGAATCTAAAATATGCCAATCTCAGATTTGCGAATCTTGAGGGCGCAAACCTCGGTTATGCCAGCCTCTTAAATGCCAATCTTAAATCTGCGAATCTAAAATATGCCAATCTCATCGGCACAAGCCTCCGCCATGCGACTCTTGAGGGCGCAAACCTCTGGAATACAAAAATAGAATCCTCACAAAAGGATGACATTATCCTTGCCCTCGGAATTGTGATGAAAGACCGCGAACGCAGGGCGGAGAGACAGGAATAAATCAGGCAGAGATGTTTTGATATGCAGCCTCAGGCTCATACCGCTGTATAAGATTCAGGATTGCCGGATCAATACCCTTGTGTTCAATATATTCCCGCTCTAACTCCTCTATATAATATCTGTCAAGATTTCCTTCTTTTAAGAACTTCTCTCTTAAGGCAATATCTCTGGTGCTGATAATCTTTGGAAGCAATTCATAGAGGTATACCATCTCTTCTCTAAGGTTCTGCAATACCTTATCAAAGAGCTCAGGCGGTATCTCCCTGTCAATAATCCTTTCGTCTATAAGCTCCCTTGACAATTCCTTTCTTATCTCTTCAAAGTTTTCAGTCTTTCGCAGCTCTAAATACAGATTTTTTGTCCTCTTCCTGAAATAGTAATGGACAGTCCTGTAGAGTATCGCCTCCTTATTTGCCTCAGTTAATTGCATTACGACATCTCTAAGCGGTATGAGCCTTTCCTCCACCTCTTTCAAGCCTTTAAACATAACATATATCTTTTTTCTGCCAAATGCCGTGAGGTATTTGTCTTTCAGGATAGCATCTATAAACAGCTCCCTGAATATCTTTGGCTCTATCTCATCAAATATCTTTTTATTCCTTAAAATGCTCCTTATCTTCTCCTCTGTTATCTCCACATCCTCCATGAAGACTATCTGATTGATATAAGAAAAGGCGGCATCAAAGCGATCAAAGAAGGTAACGGTCTGGCCGAGCGCCTCAAGCGGCCGCGTATCATTCATATCCCTAAATATCTCATCGCATCTTTTTCCAGCATCAAGGAGGAGGCCCTCAAAGCGTAAATCCCTTTTTTCCATCGCTGTCTGCTTTGATTTTAATAAAGAGACAAGGTCATCCTTTGAGATGCGATCTGCTGTTGGAGATGCATCAAGAAAGATGCCCTCAAGCATCTCCCGTGTATTTTTAATATATTCAGGCTCGTCAACCTTTTCAAGCTTCTTGCCCTTAAGCAAGAGCTCATCAAGTGCGGAGAACAGCTCTAATGGTATATTATTTCTTATGCTCAATGACCTCAGCCTATTGAGCCTTGCCACCTTTGCCTGATCAATCTCCTTGTCCTTTGTAATAGAAACGAGGATGTCCTTGTATTCATCAATTATCCGCTTATTATCAGGGTGTTTGTAAAGGACATCTATCTTTATCCTTTCAACCTGATACTGGTCAATATTATATTCACCCGCCATCTCCTGCAGCTCCTTATATTCATGGCCCTTTATCATCTTTTCATCCGAATAGAATTTTTTATAGGCGTTATAATATTTATTATTATGCCTGTGCACAAGCTTGAAGAGATACAACGTTGCCTCAGAATCACCCAGCACATTAAATATCTCCTCTAATAATGCGGTTTCATTATCAGCAGGAATATTTTTTGATCTTTTGAGGTTTTTTCCAAGACGTTTTAAAAGGTGCTCCTGCTGTTTTTTAGTCTCTCCGCTATATTTTGATTGAATAAAG
>JACPZJ010000223.1 GCA_016195585.1 Nitrospirota bacterium
CTTGGCGAAAGATACAGATTCGTAACAGGAAGCGATACTAAAATGACAGAGATAATTGAGATGGCCAAGAGGGTGGCAGACAGCAAGGCGACAGTCCTATTATCTGGCGAGAGCGGTACAGGTAAGGAGGTCATTGCACGGGCAATACACCAGTGGAGTTCAAGGGCAAACGGGCCTTTTATCCCTATAAACTGCGTTGCCTTATCAGAGGGTTTATTAGAGAGCGAACTATTTGGTCATGAAAAAGGCGCCTTTACAGGCGCTATTGCCCAGAAGAAAGGCAAGCTTGAGTTTGCAGACGGCGGGACATTATTCCTTGACGAGATTGGTGATATAACACCATCATTGCAGGCAAAACTATTAAGGGTCCTGCAGGATCATGAATTTGAAAGGGTTGGCGGAACAAAATTCATAAGGGTAGATATAAGGGTGATAGCCGCAACAAACAGGGATCTGCAGAAGGCCATTTCTGAAGGCAAGTTCAGGGAAGACCTTTTTTACCGTTTAAATGTGGTGAATTTAAAGATGCCTCCTTTAAGGGAGCGGATAGATGACCTTCCTGTGCTGGCAGAATATTTTATGAATAGATTTAGCAAGGAGATGAAAAAAGAGGTCAGAAAGCTGTCTGAGGAGGCTATGAATATACTTATCCGTTATCACTGGCCGGGAAATGTAAGGGAGCTTCAGAATGTGTTAGAGAGGGCAGTGGTATTATGTAATGGCGCTGAGATAGCGGCGAGGGATCTCCCCTTATTAACATGCCCTTCATCTTCTACTGGAATGTCTGATGTGGGTTTCCACGATTCTGTTAAGGAATTTAAGAAAAATCTGATTTCAAATATATTGAAGAAGAACAATGGCAGTCAGGCAAAGACAGCAGAGACGCTTGGCCTTCAAAGGACCTACCTTGCAAGACTGATAAAGGTCTTAGACATTAATCTGAAATAAAAGGCTTAAGGCTTAAGGTTAAAGATTTTTGAGACTTACTCCTTACGACTCTTTTCATGTATCCGAAAAGATAACGGGCGTATCTAAAAGGATAACAGAAGAAGTTTTTAGCCATATCAAATTCAAGCTTTCAGCAGCACACTATTTAAGTAAAATTCTGAGATAACTATTTAATATTACAGAACAATTTCGTTTCTCCCTCGCAAGAAATTAAAAACATTGCTACTCTGGCATGATTGTTGCTTTATAATGCAAGTATTAGGAGGTGCAACCATGAATACCAAGATTCTTATTGTTGATGATGAGAAGGATTTACGTGATGTGCTGAAAGATAGGTTTGAGCAGGAACCTTTTGAGGTATTAGTTGCATCAGACGGCTCAGAGGCTGTAGAGATGGCGGATAAAAATAGACCGTCAATTATAATTATGGATGTTATGATGCCTGTTTTAAATGGGATTGAGGCAAAAAGAATAATCAGAAAAAAGGGATGCAATATTCCTATTATATTTATGACTATAAAGCCAAAGGATGAGATTATTGATGAGATGGATGAAAATACCTTTTACATGGAAAAACCTATTAATGTAAAGGAATTAAGAACTATTATTATTCGGCAAATTGCATCTTTGCCTCCAAACTGAGCCTTCTCCAATGGTCTCCTCCACTACTTTGTCCTAACCCCCTTCACCCCCTTTTAAAAGGGATAAGGTAGGTAGGAGGAGTAAAGAAGGGGAGGCTCAGTGTGGAGGCACCCGTCCTCCGCAGTAGCCCTGCTACGGAGGATAGAGATGATTTCTGGGGTATTTTAAATTAAGGGGGAGGGAGTTATGGAAAATACAAAGAAAAATAATATAATCGTAAAAAAATGGGCAAATTTAAACGGCAATGGCAACGGCAACGGTCATAATGGTAATGGCCATCATCCTGCTATTACTTATAAGACATCCTCTGTAAGCGAGAAACCGTATTTTTCCATTGGAGATACATGGACAACTACAACAGACGGGATTGCCAGCTCATTCAGGGTCATTGCAATAGAAGATATTATCATCCCTGCCGGAAAATATAAATGCTTCAAGATAAGCGAAGAGATTAACAGTTCTGGCATTAAAAACTACTACTGGTTTGCCACTAATGTCGGTCTAATTAAGTGCGAGATAGGCAGGGTGACCGCAGTGCTGCAAAATTATACATCCTCTGAGTCTTTAAAAACGTAACTCTTTACTTTAAAGATAGTTTTATACTCTCTAAATGTAGATGATATCTTGAGGAGGCAGAAATGTTAAAGAGCGAGGATATCAATTTAAGCAGCAAAGAGGAACTCCACAGAGAATGTGCATCTGCAAAAGAGGCATTAAAAAGAAGCTTTGGATTAGGCCAGATTATAGGAAAGAGCGAAGCTGTCAGAGAGCTGCACAAAAAGATAGAACAGATATCCCCCTGTAACATTAATGTTTTGATATCAGGTGAAAGCGGCACAGGAAAGGAGCTTGTCGCAAGGGCAATCCATTATTTAAGTTTAAGGGCAGAAAAACCCTTTATCCCTGTAAACTGCAGCGCCATACCTGAATATCTATTTGAAAACGAGCTCTTCGGCCATGTAAAGGGCGCCTTTACAGGCGCCTGCGACCATCACAACGGCCTCGTTAAAGAGGCAGAAGGCGGCGCCCTCTTTTTAGATGAGATAGGAACAATCAGCCCAAATATTCAGGCAAAACTCCTTCGTCTCTTACAGGATAAAGAATATAAACCACTCGGCTCCCCTAAGCCTAAGAATGCAGATATAAGAATCATAGCAGCTACTAATAAAGACCTTTATACCCTTGTCAGGGAAGGCGCGTTCAGAGAAGACCTCTATTACAGATTGGATATCCTCTCTATTTATCTGCCTCCATTAAGGGAGCGGAGGGATGACATACCTCTATTAATCGCACATTTTATAAAAAAATATTCAAGAGAATACAATAAGCCAGAAATAGAACTTTCCCAGACATTAATTAATAAGTTTGCTGCATATAACTGGCCCGGTAATATAAGGGAGCTGGAAAATAAAATACAGCAGATGATAGTGATGCCTTCTTATCCTGTGATAACGGACAGTAACATTACATTAACAACTGAGAAGCTAATAAAAGAATCCGAAACAGAATGCCTTAAGACTGTCAAAAAGCGGAATAGCAGCTCCTTTGAAAGGGCATACCTCAATCAACTTTTAAAAGAACATGGCGGCAATGTTGCAATGGCTGCGAGGAAGGCAGGCAAGAGCCGCACAGGCCTCTGGAACCTTATCAAAAAACACAACCTTTCGCCAAAAGAGTTTATGTAGCGTAATGTCCCTAACGCTTCTTTACAGTATTAGTTTGTCATTCCGCACTTGCCTGTCCTGAACTTGATTCAGGAATGCGGAATCCAGCTTTTATTTTCCTAAGGATTTTCTGATTTCCTCAATCTTCTTCACTCCCCCTCTTTCCAAAAGAACGCCTTTTATACCCCACTCTTTTTTTAAAGGGGGGCTGGGGGAGATTACACCTTCAGCGTCACAAAAAGATGACGCAGAGTCATAAAAAGATGACTCATGTGTCATTAATTCCTAACTATACCTATAAAGATACTCAATCATATCAATGTATTACAATATCTCATCCTCTGGCACACCTATTGCTTATCTTTATTAATTATTAACAGTCTTATAATTGTAACGATATATTTGTAAAATCCCTCCTAACTTCCCTTTTCCAAAGGGAGGGATTTCCCCTCTATCAAGAGGTGATTAAGGGGTGTGTTACCCCTCTTTGGCAAAGAGGGGCAAGGAGAGAACACCATTCA
>JACPZJ010000233.1 GCA_016195585.1 Nitrospirota bacterium
ATGAAGGAGGTGGACAGGGATCCCGAGCCTGTTATAAAGGCGCTTGACGCCTTTAAAAAGGTGATCTCTGATTATCCGAGGAGCTCATATCGTGAAGATGCAAGGATAAAGGCAGATATGTGCATGGAGAGGCTATCAGAGTATCAATTTCTTGTAGGGAGATTCTATTACAAGAACTCAGCATATCCTGCAGCAGCAGGCCGCTTTAAACAGATCGTAAAGGATTATCCTAATGCAAAGTTCAGCGAGCACGCCCTTTATTATCTTGGGATTTCGTATATAAAATTAAAGGATAAGGAATCTGCCAGCCAGAGCCTTGAGGATCTCTTAAAACGTTATCCTGATACAAAATACAAAAGTGATGCGCGCCGGCTTTTGAAGAAACTGAAGACATAATGCTATATTATCCCGTCTTTCTCAATCTAAAAAATAAAAAGGCCGTTGTAATCGGCGGCGGCAGTGTGGCAGAGCGGAAGGCCCAGACCCTTCTTTCCTGCAATGCTGATGTCTCTATCATAAGCCCTAAGATTACACCGCGGCTAAGAAGGCTTGCAAAAGAAGGGAAAATAGAATATATAAAAAAGAGTTATGAAGATAAGGATATAAAAGACGCCTTTATTGTTGTTGCCGCTACAAATGACAGAGGGATAAATGAGGCAATTTATAAGACAGCAGAGAGATACGGATGCCTTCTGAATATTGTTGATAAGCCTGAATCATCAAATTTTATTGTTCCCTCTGTTATAAGCAGGGGCGACCTGACAATTGCCATATCCACAGGCGGCAGGAGCCCTGCTTTATCAAAGCAGATAAGAAAAGAGCTGCAGCAGATATATGGCAGGGAATATGAGATATTTATAAAGACAATGGGGAAGATCAGGGGGATGCTTTTAAGGAGTGTGTCCTCTGAAAAGGCAAGGCGCCGTATATTAACTAAATTGGCAAAGGCGCAATCAGGGATGATAGGATTATTAAAGAAGGGGAAGAAGATGGAGTTTTATAAGGAGATAGAGAGAATAGCTGATATTTCTATAAAATGAGGGGATGAGATATGAAGATAAGAGAGATAAAAAGAATTTTTATATTTTCTTTACTGCTATTATTATCAAGTGATCATAATAGCGCTCCTCTTGCCCAGCCTATGCCGGGCACCTTTGCAGATATAGTTGATAAAGAGAAGCCGTTGGTTGTTAATATATACACTACACAGATAATAAAGAGGCAGAAGGCGCAGGACTCATATCAAGAATTCTTTGAGAGATTTTATGGTGCGCCGCAGAAGGATATGAAAAAGAGGAGCCTCGGTTCAGGTGTTATAATAAGCAGTGATGGCTATATACTTACAAACCTCCATGTGGTAAACAGGGCGACAGAGATAAAGGTGAGGCTTGCCGATGGCCGCGAATTTGATGCAAAATTAATAGGAAAAGACGAAAAGATTGATGTTGCGCTTATTAAGATAGATGCCCCAGCAGGCCTGCCAGCAGCGATACTTGGCAATTCAGATGCGCTTAGGGTTGGGGACTGGGTGATTGCAATCGGAAATCCCTTTGGCCTTGCGCATACTGTGACTGCCGGCATTGTAAGCGCAAAGGACAGGATGATTGGCGCAGGGCCCTATGATGACTTTATCCAGACCGATGCGTCCATAAATCCCGGCAACAGCGGCGGCCCGCTTTTTAATATCAATGGCGAGGTTATCGGCATTAACACAGCCATTGTCGCCGCAGGACAGGGGATAGGCTTTGCCATACCCATTAATATGGTATCCGAGGTACTTCAGGAGTTAAAGGAAAAGGGCAGGGTTACGAGGGGGTGGTTCGGCATATCTGTTCAGGCGCTTACACCAGAGCTTATATCTGCGCTTAATCTCAATGTAACTGAAGGGGCGCTTATTACTGATGTTGATAAAGGCAGCCCTGCGGACAAGGCAGGGATCAGACGAGGCGATGTAATAACAGAGTTTGAAGGCAAAAAGATAACAGATATAACCCTTCTTCCGAGGATGGTTGCGCGGATGGAGGCGGGCAAGAAGATTAATCTAAAGATAGCAAGAAACAGTGAGATAAGGGAGGTTACCGCTGTAATAGAGAAGATGGGAAAATAATAAATTGTGAAGTCCTAAATCCTAATGTCTAATTTCTAATAAAACATCCAATGACTAATTTCCAATGTTTTATTTTTTTTGACATTTGACATTTTATTAGAAATTAGGATTTAGAAATTTATTGTAGTTACGCTTAACAGACAATCATCAACTTTTTTTACGAAAGACTTCTAATTTTAGATATTGGAATTTAGTGCTTTGCTTGTTAACAAATTCAATCACCCTTTCTTCAGCAGCGCCTCCAATTCTGTATTTTCTTCACCCTTCAGCCTGTTCAGCTCTGAGAGGAGATCAGACTCCTTTTGCCTTAAAAGCTCTTCTGCCAGCTTATATCCCTCTGTCGTTAGGGTTACTGCAATCAGCCTGATATTTTTATCATCCTCATTCCACTTTAAGGGAACCAGCATGTCCTTACCGTCAATATCCCTTTCTATCTGATAGCCTGCTGCAAATCCCTTTATCAGGCCCTTTGCAATCAGGTCCCTTACAGCATCTGAAAACTGGGTATGATGGCTCTGTGGTATCAGCCACCTCTTTTGTCTTTTCTGCTGTTCAACAATAAATTTGGTTGTTAAATGGTAGAGTTCGTTCTTTAAAAGGTCAGCAGACCGCATATTATGCCACTGGTCATAAGGCGTTTCATTGCTTTTATTTGTAAGCGAACCGCTCATGTCCTTCCTGTAAAGGCTTTCAAGTATATCTATCTGCATCTGGGAAAGGATATTCTTCATTGCGAAAAGTCCTCCTTAATAGGGATAGTCAACTCTCTTAATTCAAATTTACCAAATAATATTGGATTAGTCAAATTTTCAATCTTTAGATGCTTTTGAGATTGGGGATGAATACGATGATGGCCGCTGATTAGGATCGGCCGAGAGGCAAGCCATGGCTAAGCAGCTATCGCCCTGTCTCGGATGATAAACGCCGCCGTACTGAAATTCAGTCGTAGCCGAAGCGCGTGACTGCCGCACCTGCGGAGTGGGATCATTAACAGCGGCCTTGGACGATTAAGCCGGCTAACAGAAGTCATACGAGGCTCTGCTGTGATTGCTGTAGATGGTGTTGTCATATATGCGCTCCTTTTCTATGTTGCTCAATTAAATTTTCCTCTATTTTATTTAAATCTGCAAATGTTGAATTAGTCAAATACTTGTGCAGGTCGCTGGGCCTGTGAAGCCTTTGCAGTTTTTACAGTTAGCCTGGCCCTGATTTCCTTAAGGAGGTTTTCCTGGATACTGCGGCGCAGCAGGTCTGTGGGGTCTACAAGCTTGTGAAATTCTTCCTTTAACCGCTTATTTTCTTTGTCAAAGGCCGCAATCTCGGCCTCGGTGAGCCTGTTTTCTTCTCCCTTTTTAATGTAGACTCGCTCGTAGCCCAATGCGTCAAGCATATGACCTGCTACGGACTCAAATATCCGAATGTCCTGCTCACCTGCCTAGCGGAGAAACTTATGGGTATTATTTTTTATCAAAGGGTTGGTTA
>JACPZJ010000230.1 GCA_016195585.1 Nitrospirota bacterium
AATATCCATTGCATAGGCGATATCCTCGCCGCGGATAGGCCCTCTTTCTGCAGCAGCCCTTCTTCCAAAGATGTCGCCGAATATGCTTCCAAAGTCAAAGGACTCAAAATAATCCGCGCCTGTTCCCTTAAAGGCCCTTGCAAACTCCTCTGCGCTCGGTCCGCCTGCAAACTGCTGTTCAAATGCTGCAGGGCCGAACTGGTCATACTGCGACCTCTTCTTTGGGTCGCCTAATACCTCGTATGCCTCGTTTAGCTCCTTGAATTTCTGCTCAGCAGTCTTGTCATTGGGATTTACATCAGGGTGATATTTTCGTGCGAGCTTTCTAAAGACCTTTTTTATCTCATCCTGACTTGCGCCCTTTTTTATTCCTAATGTATTGTAATAGTCTTTTGCCATATGTTTTTTGGGGTTCAAGGATTAGAGGATTCAAGGGTTCAAGCGAAGATAGTTCTAAAGTTTTATCACTCGAACCCTTGACCACTTGACCACTTGACCCCTTGAACCCTGTATTTTTTACTTCACCTCAATCTCAACCTTCTTTGGCAGTTCCTTCTTTGCCTTTGGAAGCCTGATCTCAAGTATGCCATCCTTCATCTTTGCCTTTACCTTATCTTGCTCTACTGATGCAGGTAAGGTAAAGACCCTCTGGAATGCGCCGTATGCCCTTTCAATACGGTGATAGTTTTCCTTTTCCTCTTCCTTTTCAAATTTTCTCTCACCGCGAAGGGTAAGGAGATTATCCTTTATCAGGACCTCCACATCCTTTAGTTCAATACCCGGAAGCTCTCCCTTAATTACAATCTCCTGTTCATTCTCCATTACATCTATTGCCGGTGACCATCTGCCAACTGTCAGATCCTCCTGATCCTTGCCGCTTCTGGACAAAGACTCCTCAAACAGTTTGTTCATCCTCTCCTGCAATGAGAGTAAATCCCTGAAGGGATCCCATTTAATGAGACTCATAAAAACACCTCCTTATGATGATTTGACATTGCTAATATTATATTAGTTGAGTCCTTTATTGTCAAGTGGTTTGATGGAAGAAGGGTAGAGTTTGTTATTTATCCATATTTTTCTTGTGGTTACACGACCTGTGGGTCAATGTCTATCTCAATATCAATCCCAGAAAGTGAAAAAGAAATAGTTAGTTTATGACGTGCATCTGTCATGGCCTTCTTGATTATTTGATGGCTCTTTCCTTTAATCAGCAGAAGCCATCTGTGCTTCCCCCTCAATTTTGGGATTGGCGCAGGAACCGGGCCAAGGAGTTCCATATCATTATTCTTAATCATTGGATTAATTATAGATGATAATTTATGGGCTGCCTCCTGAACCTTCTTAGGATTATTTGATTTTAAAAGGACTGAGGCAAGGCGCTTAAATGGGGGGTAGTCCAGTTCCTTTCTAAAGCCCATCTCCTCATTATAAAAGCCTGCATAGTCCTGATTGATTGCATATCTTATGCTGTAGTGGTCAGGGTTATATGTCTGGATTATACACTCACCTGAGATATAGCCCCTCCCTGCCCTGCCTGCTACCTGCGTTAAAATTTGAAATGTCTTCTCTGCAGAGCGGAAGTCAGGAAAAAATAACTGGCTGTCTGCAAGGATAACGCCAACGAGTGTTACCCTCGGAAAGTCATGTCCCTTTGCAATCATCTGCGTGCCAATAAGTATATCAATCTCCTCATCAATCACACCCTTTACAATCTCATAATGCGCCATCTTTGCGCCTGTTGTATCCCTGTCCATCCTCGCAACCCTTGCATTGGGGAAGAGCCTTTTTACCTCCTCTTCAATCTTTTGTGTGCCGAGGCCGATAAAACCTACATTCGCGCCCTTACACTGCGGACAGGAGTCTGGCGGGATAGTTTCGTAATCACAGTAATGGCATCTTATCTTCTCATCTGATTTGTGATATGTAAGGGATATGCTGCAATTCGGGCATTGAAGATGAAACCCGCAGTCCCTGCACAATAAAAATGGCGCAAAGCCCCGCCTGTTTAAAAACAGAAGCGTCTGTTCTTTTTTCTCCAGACGATCGGCAACAGCCCTTATTAATGCCTCTGTGAAGACAGAGCCCTTACACTCTCTCATGTTTACAACCCTGATCTCAGGCATGGGTCTTTTGTCTATCCTCTCCGGCAGGGTGAGGTAATTATATTTACCTGTTTTAGCATTGTGATAGGTCTCAATTGCAGGTGTGGCAGAGCCGAGGATGACAACTGCATTGTTCATCTTTCCTCGTACAAGCGCGAGGTCGCGCGCATTGTATCTTACACCATCCTCCTGTTTGTATAATTGGTCATGCTCCTCATCAACAACAATCAGCCCTAAATCTTTAAATGGCGCGAAGATGGCAGAGCGCGGGCCAATGGCAACAAAAATATCACCGTTCTTTATCCTCCTCCATGCATCATATCTCTCTGCCGGCGTGAGTCTGCTGTGCAGCACCGCAACCTTATTGCCAAACCGTGCCTTAAATCTCATAGCAAGCTGAGGCGTTAATGCGATTTCAGGCACAAGGACAATTGCGCCCTGCCCTTTCTCCATTATTAGCGAGATCGCCCTTAGATATACCTCTGTCTTCCCGCTTCCAGTAACGCCATGAAGAAGATAGGGAGTAAATTGCCCTGACTCAATCCCCTCTTTAATCTTTTTTACTGCATCTTCCTGTTCAACAGAAAGGGCTGGTAGATTTTTTTCTTCCTTTATATCCATAAAGTCAAAGGGATCGCGGGCAATTGCCTTTTCAATCCTTTCTATCAGGCCCTTTTTGCAGAGGCCCTGCAATGTGTTTGCGCTTATGCCCTTTATCTTTAGCTCAGACAAGGACGGCTCACCTTTTTCCATTATCAGCCTCAGCGCCTCAATCTGCCTTGCCCCTTTTGCCTCTGATGGAATTATATCAATCTTTGGTTTATAGTAGACCGCCTTGCTTGGCCCCTTCTTTTTTATCTCCTTAGAAAATTCCTCAACTATGCCTTTCTTTTTTAACTGTGCTATTGCCTGATAAAGACCGCTCTTATTTATCCTCTTTGACAACGTTTCAAACCTTATCTCGCCTTTTTCAGCAAGATATTTAATAATCTCTTTTTGAAGCGAAGCGGCAACATCTCCCTCTTTATAATCCTTTAACCTTAAATACCGCTGCTCCCCGCCGCCCAGCCCTGCCGGCAGCGTCATCTTTATTACAACGCCTATTGGCGAAAGATAATAATCTGCAATCCATGCAGAAAGCTGAAGCATTTCTTTTGTAAGCAGCGGGCTGTCATCAACAAGGCGGATAATTTCCTTTACATCCTCTACATCTGCCTTATCTGTAAAGCCTGTTACATAGCCTTCTGTCTTATATCTGCCAAAGGGCACAATTACACGGATGCCTTCTGACACACTATCTGACAGATGTTCAGGTATAGAATAGTGAAACAGCTTATTAATATCCCTCGCTACTGCAACAACTGCGTATCTATCTTTTTCCATAGTTAATACCCTTCAACTTCAAGATTTTAACAGGGCAGATGACCTTATACAAGGCATTTTTCTGTATCTACAAACCCTTAAAATCATCCGTGCATAGCTTTTCCTTGACATTAAAGGGATGATGGGATAAAATTTTCTTATATTGAGAGGTGGGCTATGGATAAAGGTGCAAAGGGCAGCATTAAAGATAGACGGTTTATAAGGG
>JACPZJ010000232.1 GCA_016195585.1 Nitrospirota bacterium
TAAAAAGAGGGCTGAGGAGATTGCAGAAAAGGTCTCAACCGTCCCTTATTATGGCTATAAGGATATAATTAATTTAGTCGACGCTGTAAGCATAGTAATCCCCACGCCGCTCCATTACGAGGTTGCCTCGGACTTTTTGAAAAATGGCATAGATATCCTGCTTGAAAAACCCATGACAACAACCCTTAGCGAGGCAGACAGCCTTATAAAAAAGGCAAAGGAGAAAAGACTTATACTCCAGATCGGCCATGTAGAAAGATATAATTCTGCTGTCAGGAAATTAACATCCATTATTGACAGGCCGAGATATATTGAATCAAGGCGCTTTGGCCCGTTTGCAGAGAGGGTATCTGATGTGGATGTTATACTTGATTTGATGATACATGATATTGATATAGTGTTAAGCCTTGTAAATTCAGATATAAAATCAATTTCCGCAACAGGTGTCTCTGTTATGACATCGCATAATGACATTGCCAATGCGCATATTGAGTTTAAGAACGGATGCATTGCAAACCTTACTGTAAGCAGGATGTCAATGGACAGATTTCGTAAGATAAGCATTTATCAGCCAGAGGCCTATATTACACTTGATTATAAGGATCAGGATATTATTGTACACAAAAGAAAGTGGAAGAGGGTAAACGGCAAAAGGGTGCCGGAGATAAGTGATGATAAGATAAATCTCGTTAAAGAGGAGCCATTGAAGTCAGAGGTGGCATCTTTTATTAAATGTGTAAAAACAAGAAAGAGGCCGATTGTATCAGGCATTGAAGGCAGAAGGGCTTTGGAAATAGCCCTTACAGTTTTAGAAAAGACAAAGAAAAGGAGATTGCTTTTTAATGAAGATCCAGATGGTAGATCTAAAGGCCCAGTATCATTCCATTGAGGGCGAGATTGATGCAAGGATAAAAGAGATAATAAATGGCGCCCATTTTATTATGGGCAGCAATGTTTCTGAATTTGAAAAGGAGGCGGCAGGATATCATAATATTAAACATGCTGTTGCCGTTGCCTCTGGCACAGATGCGCTGCACCTTGCCCTTCTTGCCTGCGGGATCGGAAAAGGCGATGAGGTGATAACCACGCCATTTACATTTATTGCAACTGCAGAGGCCATAACATATACTGGCGCAAGGCCTGTGTTTGTGGATATTGATCTGCAGACATATAATATTGATATAAAAAAGATTGAAAAGACAATAACCAAAAAGACAAAGGCAATCCTCCCTGTCCATCTCTTTGGCCTGCCAGCAGATATGGAGAAGATAAAAGAGCTTGCTGCTGAATATAAACTAAAAATAATTGAAGACTGCGCCCAGTCATTTGGCGCTGAATATAAAGGCAAAAAGACAGGGGCAATAGGCGATGCAGGGTGTTTCAGTTTCTTTCCGAGCAAGAATCTTGGGTGCTATGGGGACGGCGGCATGGTTGTTACGAATGATGATAATATGGCAGAGAAGATAAGGATGCTTCGTAATCACGGCCAGAAGGTAAGATACTATCATTCAATTATAGGCTACAACAGCAGGCTTGATGAGATTCAGGCTGGGATACTGAGGGTAAAATTAAAAAGGATTGATGAATACAATAAAAAGAGAAGAGAGAATGCCCATTTATATACTGAGAAATTAAAAGGTATAAATATTATTACACCATCTGAACCTGAAGGATATTATCATGTATTTCATCAATACAGCATAAGGACATCAAAAAGGGATTCAATTCAGAAGGGACTGACTGAAGCAGGTATTGCCTCAGCAATTTATTATCCAGTGCCTCTTCATCTTCAGGAATCTTATAAAGACCTCGGATATAAAAAGGGTGATTTTCCTGTAAGTGAGGCTATTGCCTCTGATATCATATCTCTGCCAATGTATCCAGAGCTGACAGAGGCACAAATTGATGAAGTATGTAAGGTAATAAAAGCAGTATGATTACACTGATTAAGAATCAGATTGGTCAGTGTAATCTTTATAAGAGGAGCCGCTATAGACAGTAAAAAGAAAAAGATAATCATAGTAGCAGGTGAGGCCTCTGGTGATGTGCATGGCGCCAACCTTGCCAAAGAGCTTTTTAGTCTCAGGCCTGATTTGAAAATATTCGGCCTCGGAGGCAAGAGGATGCAGCAGGCAGGTGTGGAGACCATTTATGATATTGCGGATACATCTGTTGTAGGCGCCACAGAGGTCATATCAAGGCTCCCATCTATCTGGAGGGTGTTTAGGGGATTATCAAGAACTATAAAAAAGAAGCCGCCTGATCTTTTGGTCTTAATAGACTTCCCTGATTTTAATCTCATGCTTGCTAAGGTTGCAAAGAGGGCAGGGGTAAAAATAGTATATTACATAAGCCCGCAGGTCTGGGCATGGCGCTCAGGCAGGGTAAATAAGATTGCGAGGCTTGTTAAAAAGATTTTAGTAATACTTCCTTTTGAAAAGGAGATATACAAAAAGGCAGGTGTTGAATGTGAATTTGTAGGACATCCGCTTTTAGATGAGGTTATTCCTGAATATACAAAAAAAGATGCGGTAAAGAAATTTGGCCTGAGATTAAACAAGCCAATCTTTGGCCTTCTGCCGGGGAGCAGGAAAAATGAGATAGACAGCCTGCTTGACCCAATTCTCGGTTCAGCAAAACTTATAAAAGATATGATTCCAGATGCCCAGTTTATACTCCCTATAGCGCCGGGCATTAATATTACTGAAATTAAAGATGCCGTTGACAGGAGCGGGCTGTCAGTTAGTATAATTGAAGGCAATGCTGTAGATGCAATAAATATATCGGACATGATAATCGTGGCATCAGGTACAACCACGCTTCAGGCAGCTATACTCGGTGTGCCGATGGTCATAATATATAGAATATCATTGCTAAGCTATATAATTGGAAAACTCCTTATTAAGGTAAAGGATATCGGCCTTGTAAATATCGTTGCTGGCAAAAGAATAGTCCCTGAGCTCTTGCAGAATGATGTAAACCCTGAGATGATATTCAGCGCCTTCTATAAGATATATAATAATCCTGAAGATTATAAGAGGACAAAGGAAGAACTTAAAAAGGTAATGGCAAAACTCGGCAAGCCCGGCGCATCAAGAAAGGCCGCTGTTTCAATATTAAAGACACTATGAACCTCTACATCAGACTATTAAAATATGTTAAACCCTACTGGGTTAAATTATTCATGGCAATTGTCTGCACGCTTATTGTCTCACTTACCGCGCCGCTTCTTGCCTATCTGGTAAAGCCATTTCTGGATGATGTCTTTATTAGAAAAGATGTTGTAATGCTATATACACTTGTTGCGGCCCTGCCAGTGCTGTACCTAATAAATGGCCTTTCTGCCTATGGCCAGTCTTTTTTTATGGGATATGCAGGTCTAAAGGTTTTGATGGATATAAGAAACGACCTTTATGAGCATATTATAAACCTCCCATTAGATGTGTATAACAAAAAATCTACAGGCAGGTTAATGTCAAGGATTACAAATGATGTAAATTTCATGCAAGGGGCTGTGACATCAGTTATAAAAGACCTGCTCCAGCAGGGACTGACAATCATCGGCCTTACTGCTGTTGCCTTTTATCAGAACTGGAGGCTCGCCTCAATTGCAATTTTTGTGATGCCATTTGCCTTTTACCTCCTTGTTGTAATTGGCCATCGTTTGAGAAAGATAAGTAAAAAGGGGCAGGAGCGTATAGCAGATATAACATCCATACTGCAGGAGACCTTTTCAGGGATAAGGATAGTCAAGGGCTTTGGAATGGAGGACTTTGAAACAAAAAGATTTAAGGAGCACAACAGGGGCTATTTTAATATAAGCCTGAAGGGCATAAGGGTCGGAGAAATTACCTCACCTCTTATAGAATTTCTCGGCACCCTCTGCGCTGTAATAGTTGTCTATTATGGCGGCATGAAGGTCATTAATGATGAGATGACGGCAGGGACATTCTTTTCTTTCTTGGTTGCAGTCGGATTTTTATACAGGCCTGTAAAAGCGTTAAGTAAGACAAATAACAGCCTGCAGCAGGCGCTTGCTGCAGCAGAACGTGTTTTTGCAATACTGGACATGCCCACTGAAAAGAGGCTCGAGAAAAAGGATGCCATAGAGCTTCCGCCTTTCACAATGGATATACAATTCAAAAATGTTTCCTTTAAATACGAATCATCTGACAGCGATGTTCTCTCTGATATAAATATTACAATAAAAAAGGGCGAGGTCATTGCCTTTGTCGGCACAAGCGGCGGCGGCAAGACCACGCTTGTTAACCTCATACCGCGATTCTTTGAACCCACTGGTGGAGAGATATTAATTGATGGGGCGAATATTGGAGATGCCACTATCTTCTCGCTTAGAAAACAGATAAGCCTTGTGAGTCAGGATGTTATGCTTTTTAATGATACTGTGAAAAATAATATTGCTTATGGCAGGATGGATATTCCAGTTGAAAAGGTAATGGATGCGGCAAAGGCAGCATATGCGCATCAGTTTATAATAAAGATGCCAGAGGGATACGATACAGTGATAGGCGAGCGCGGCGTGAGGTTATCTGGCGGTGAACGGCAGAGGATAGCCATTGCAAGGGCGATATTAAAGGACTCGCCAATATTAATTTTAGATGAGGCAACATCATCCCTTGATACAGAATCCGAGTTTATGGTTCAGAAGGCGCTTGAGAATCTGATGAAGAACAGGACTACCTTTGTTATTGCCCACAGGCTTTCTACCATTCAGCATGCAGACAGGATTGCAGTGGTTGACGAGGGTAAAATAAAAGAAATCGGCAGACATGATGAGCTTCTTAGGAGCAGCGGTCTTTATAAGAGGCTATATAAGATGCAGTTCAGGGATGAAAAGGAAATTCAACCTGATTTAGCAGTCTCAGAAGGTTAATAATGATGCAGAAAATTTCTGATTTTATAATGCTGAATATCTTACCTTTATTAGTCAGCCTTCTTTTAAGGCTTCTTGTATTGACTATCAGGACAAGAATTATAA
>JACPZJ010000046.1 GCA_016195585.1 Nitrospirota bacterium
AAATAGTACTCGTGGAGCCTCATGCCATTAAATTCCCAACCGAGCCTCCTCTTGAGTTCAGCAAATTCAGGAATGCCTGTCTTTCCATCCTTCAGCATCTGATTAAGTGTATCAAGGACTTTATTCGTATTGGTCACATATCCCTGATAAAGGGTAAAATGATTCTTTAATAGTGTCTCGCTGAACCCCTCCATTCCTATTAGTTTTGAATAATCCTTTGCTGTGTAGGCCATTGATCTTCTCCTTTCATTTAACTGTAACCATTCCAAAAGGGTTTGGCGCAAGTCTCTTATACCCCTTCTCCTGTGTAATTATGTCTAAGGAAAGGGTAAGGATATCCTCAATCGGAAACGGGTAAATCTTACCATTTTTTCTGACATCTATAATCTTCAAGTAAGTCTTGCACTTGTCACAATAGTTAACCCTGTATCCCTCATCACCATCCGGATAAAAATAACCGAGCATATTTTGATCCTCATTTATGCAAAAGGGGCAGAGCATCCTTCTGAAATCCCATTGCATCTCGCAGAAGCTGCATACAAGAGACATCCTCACCTCATTCTTCTCTCCTAAAACACCAATGCCCGGGAGCGAGCCGCAGACAGGACAGAAGCCATTCTCCCAGTATCTGCCTACTGTCTCAGCAAATCCATTATCCAAACACTTTGTAAAACCCAGCAGAAATGCCTTTTTGGAAATATCTTCTTTACCATGAGGGTCAAAAGGGAGTTTAATTGTCTTAAAAAAATAGCGGCCCCTCTTTATCCCCTCTATTGCATCCTGCATATCATTGCTGCTGATATTAAATGATGGAATATCTGCACCCTTCATGTCATCAAGAAGGTCATAGTAACGCTCAATCAGCCCCCTTACTCCCCTCTTCTCAGATTCTATTTGTATCTCCTCTGACCACCTCATCACTTCCCTTTCTTCATTGCCTTATACCACTTCTCATGATGATGCCTTGCCCATTGCTCATCAACCTGACCTGTGAGCAAAGACGATATGGTGCCGGGATTTGCGATGGTGCCGAGATAGACGTGCGTTAAAACGCCCATCACAAGGCCTATCAGTATCATATCGTGGAGGATGTATGTAAGCTGAACAATGAACTTAGGTATTGACAGAATTTGAGGAATCCACATGATAATGCCTGTGATGCCGAAAAGGACTCCTGCATAAAATATCATCTTAAAAAACACCTTCTGCCCCGCATTGAATTTTCCTGAAGGAGGAACCTTTACACCTTTGCCGAGATAGCCGCCAAAAACTCTGAACCATTCCTTATCATCCTCATCAAAGACAGATGCCTCATCCTTCCACTGAAAATAGATGAGAAAAACAGTAATGATAAAAACAACACCCGCCCAGTGGTGAAAGAATCTTGACCAGTCCACGCCGCCAAAAATTTTTGTTATGCCAAAAAAGCTCTTGCTGTATAATCCAATGCCTGTCAGGAGAAGTATTATAAAACTTATGGCATGGATGGAATGTACTGCCCTCTCCTTTGGGTTATGCCTCTCTATCATCGCCATATTATCCACCCTCCTTTCCCTTGTATCTCTTAGGCCCAATAATAAGATAGTGCAATATTATTGCTGCAACTGTGGCGCCAACACCAAGATAGCCCAGCGGCTTGATAATGTCCTTCCAGAGCGCTGTTGCAAAGGGCAATGCAGGTCTCTCTGGAAGACCGTAATAAGACGGGCTCTCCTGCAGCACATACATTACAGAAAGGCCTCCCAGATCATTTTCGCCATATATCTTTTTTCCATCTGTCTTCGCCAGCTTTATCAACGATTCTCTATTGCCGTATTTAATAGCCTCTGGCGGGCAGGTCTTTGCACAGGCAGGCTGCAAACCATTTCCAGTCCTGTCTGCACAGAGATTGCATTTATACACCTTCCCTTTTGCATCATCATAATGCGGCACATCAAAGGGACAGGCTGAAATACAGTATTTGCATCCAGTGCATTTTTGCTCGTCAAGATATACTGTGCCGTCATCACGTCTTATCAGCGCACCCGGCACAGGGCATACAGCAACGCATGGCGCATTGGTACAGTGCATGCAGCCAAAGGAGAGAAATCTCCACCTTATCTCGCCCTTTTCTACTGTCTCCCTAAATCTCACATACCTCCATGTTGCAGAAGACAGGCCTGATGGATTTTCATAAGAGCCTGCAAAGCTGCTCTTAACTGCAGGGAGGCGGTTCCACTGCTTGCACGAGACCTGACAGGCGCGGCACCCAATGCACCTTGATACATCTATGAGCATTGCATTCTTTGGCATATTAACCTCCAAAACACCTCCCCATTTCCCCTCCTTAGTAAGGAGGGGATTAAGGGGAGGTTGTTTCCCTTCTTTTCATTTACCCCCCTTTACTAAAGGGGGGTAAGGGGGGATTATATTCTACGCCTTTCTAATATCGCACAGAAACGCCTTAGACTCCTGTATAAAAGTGTTCGGGTCGCCGATATGCGATGTGAGATTGTTCACAATGTCGCCTGTGCATATCCCCATATATCCCCAGTGCCACGGCATACCTATCTCATGCACCACCTTGCCGTCAATATTAAATGGTTTGAACCTGCTTGTAACCAGCGCCTTTGCCTTTATCTTTCCCCTCGCTGTCTCTATTGTGCAGTTGTCGCCTGTCCTTATCCCCTTCTCTTTTGCGAGTTCAGGAGACAGCTCTACGAAGAGTTCGGGCATAAGCTCACATAGCCATGGAAGATTCCTTGATGCTGAACCTGTAAGATAATGTTCAGCAAGCCTGTAGGTTGTGCCAACGATTGGATAGTCTTTTGCTTCGCCGAGCTTGTCCATCTCTGATTTCCATATCTTTGCAACAGGGTTGTACTGGACAGAGGAAAGCAGATTTTTTACAGGCGACTCAACCGGCTCGTAGTGCTCTGGGAATGGGCCGTCTACAAGCGGCGAAAACAGACCGCCCTTTCCGTCAGGCCGCATAATAAATGGATCTGTGCCGCCAATGCCAATGAATCCCCCCTTCTCCTCTTTCTTTGCAGTAGGTGATAAATCTGCCTTAAAGTCAGGAATATCTGGACCGACCCACTTCCCTTTCTTGCCATCTGGAAGCTCTGCATTTGGGTCCCAGTATATATATTTCTTTGCCTCTGACCATGGTTTGCCATTTGCATCTGCTGATGCGCGATTATAAATGATTCGTCTGTTTGCAGGCCATGCAAAGGCCCAGCCTAAGTTTGCACCAATGGTCTCTCCCTTATCAGGCTTTCTGTTTTTGGATCTATTCTCCTTTGGAAATATGCCTGAGTATATCCAGTTTCCGCAGGCAGTCGCACCATCATCCTGAAGCATTGCAAAGCCCGGCACATTCTCGCCTGTCTTTACAGCCACCTTGCCATCCTTAATAATATCTTTCAGTGCATAGCCGTTTATCTCTCTTAATACCTTCTCAGAGTCAGGCGTCCCCTCGCCATAGTCCCAGACCAGATCAAGTATCGGCCTGTCCTTTTTCTCCTTGCTCTCTTTATATAGATTCTTTAATTTCAGGCCAAACTGATATATGTACCAGCCGTCTGTCCTCCTGTCCCCTTCGGACTCTACTGCCTTGAATCCCCACTGCACCCATCTACCGCTGTTTGTGTATGTGCCCTCCCTCTCCACATTGCTTGCAGCAGGGAGGAGGAATATCTCTGTCTTAATATCTTTTGGCTTGACGCCCGGGGCCTTCCAGAAGGCAGCGGTCTCTGTCTCATAAAAATCTATTGCCACAAGCCAGTCAAGTTTTTCCATTGCCTTCCTCTCTAAATTCCCATTCGGCCCTGCAACTGCCGGATTCTGGCCGATAACAAGCAGGCCTTTTATCTTCCCTGAATACATGTCTTCAAATAAGGCTATGTGAGAGTAGTTGCCGCTGTTCTTTGGCAGGTAGTCATAGCAGAAGTCATTGGTCTTTGTTGCTGCATTCCCAAACCATGCCTTAAGCAGGCTTACAAAAAATTTTGGCTTATTGCTTGCAAAGCTGGTCTTTGCCGTAGTCTTTTCTAAATAATCTTTCAGTGTTGGGTGGTCTGCCTTTGCCGGCATACCGAGATAACCCGGAAGGTCATGGTAGAGTAATGCAAAGTCTGTTGCACCCTGAACATTTATATGGCCGCGCAGGGCATTGATACCGCCGCCGGGCATGCCAATATTGCCGAGCAGTAATTGCAATATGGCTGCTGTGCGGATATTCTGGACGCCTTTGGAATGCTGTGTCCACCCCATTGCATACATCATGGTGCCGACCTTGTCTGGCGCACCTGTTGAGCAGAAGAGCTTTGCGATCTCAAGGAACCTTTCCTTTGGCATGCCAGATATCTTTGAAACCATATCAGGTGCGTAACGTGAGAAGTGCTTCTTTAATAACTGAAACACACAATAGGGATGCCTCAGTGTCTTATCCTGCAAAACCTTTCCATCCGGCCCTGCCTGATACTTCCATGTTGCACGGTCATAGGTCTTCTTCTCAGTATTAAAACCAGTAAACAGGCCGTCTGTAAATTTAAAATCAGGATCGATCAGTGTTGCCGCATTTGTAAACTCTAAGACATACTCTTTGTGATAAAGATTATTCTCTATTGCATAATTAATCAGTCCGCCGAGTATGGCAATGTCTGTGCCTGAGCGCATAGGCGCATAGATATCTGCAACAGAGGATGACCTTGTAAACCGAGGGTCAACGCTTATTATCTTTGCGCCCTTTTCTTTTGCCTTAATCGCCCATTTAAATCCACAGGGGTGGTTCTCTGCCGGGTTTGAACCCATTACAAGTATGCAATCACTGTTCTTTAAATCAATCCAGTGATTGGTCATTGCACCTCTGCCGAATGAGGCGCCCAGACCGGGCACCGTAGAGGAGTGTCAGACACGCGCCTGATGTTCAAGGTAGATGACGCCCAGCGCCCTGTTGAACTTGCAAAGCAGGTATGCCTCTTCATTAGTGATCATGGCGCTGCCAATGGATGCAATCCCTCTGCACTGGTTGATTGTGATATTGTCCTCTTTTTCTACAAAACTCTCATCCCTTGTCTTTTTGTAGAGATTGGCGATTCTATCCATTGCCCAGTCAAGGGGTTTTTCTTCCCACTTGTCTGAATTTGGCGCGCGATATTTTACCTTTGTGAGCCGTCTTTCGTTTACGATGAGCTGATATGTGGCGCTCCCTTTTGGACACAGGGTGCCGAGGTTGATTGGGTGGTCAGGATCGCCTTCAATATTCACGACCTTGCCGTCAATGCTGTGGACAATCTGGCCGCATCCAACTGCGCAGTAGGGGCAGATAGCTGCAGTCTCTTTCGCACTTTTTATCCTGAGGGTCTGGGCATAGGCCTTGGCAGGTTCAAGGTCATAGTCAATAACGGTGAGGCCTGCTGTTGCTGCTGCTGTTCCTGAAAGCTTTAAGAAATCCCTTCGTGAAACAGTCATGGCGCATCCCTCCTCTATATTTCAGTTAT
>JACPZJ010000236.1 GCA_016195585.1 Nitrospirota bacterium
GCTTAATATAAAGGGATTGCGGATTATCGTGTTTGCAAGTAGAGGTTATTAAGGAGCGGGGGAGGAACTGATATTTCAAGACCAGATACTCTTTGAAACTCTTTTTGCGCTCAAGTTGCGTATATGAGTATATATTTGTCTATGCAGCCTTAGCCTTTTTAGACTCAATCTTTACTACAAGCCTTGCATCAAGGGCTTCGGCTATCTTCTGCAAGGTAGAGAGTTTTGGTATCCCATGTGTGAGTCCTTCAATCCTTGCAACAGTTGATTGAGGTATGCCTGCCTTGCTCGCCACCTCTTCTTGAGTCATCTTTTTCTTTAGTCTGGTTTCAATAATAGATGACGCAAGGGTAAATTCTGGCTTAAGCCTTTCGTATTCATCTCGCACCTTTGGGTTTTTTAAAAGTTCTTTTTTATATTTCTTCCAATCCATAAAACACCTCCATTAAATACATCTATTAATATAATCCTTTAGCCTTCTTTCCGCTGTTTCTATCTCATTTACAGGGGTCTTATCCCCTTTCTTGATAAATCCATGAAGCATTATAAAAGCTCTGCCCTTAGCAGGAAAATATAATATCCTGTAGATATTGCCGCTGGCTTTAATCCTTATTTCCTTTAATTTTGTCCGTCCTTTTAAAGTTTTTACATAAGGCTCTCTTACTTCTAATCCATATTTTTCCAATAAGTCCAAGATAAAAATAAACTTTGCCTGAGCTGCCTCAGGCAGTGAATCAACAAACTTTTTAACAGGGATATTGCCGCTCTCGGCTTTATAAAATTCTATATCCCAATTCGTCATAACTATTTATAGCATGTATGCTATATAAAGTCAAGTATTGTTTCTTGATATAAGGACTACCAATTTTTAAAAATTACCTGTCTAATGAAATAACTAACTGTCTTATTATCCTTTCCCCTTTTTTCTGCTAAAGCAATTTATAAAAAGCCTTGACAATACCATGCTATACAATTAGGATTATATCAATTTGCTGCAATGATGAGGCTGTTTATAAGGCTCATGCAGAGCTTAATATAAAGGGATTGCGGATTATCGTGTTTGCAAGTAGAGGTTATTAAGGAGCGGGGGAGGAACTGATATTTCAAGACCAGACCCTTTTCTTTCGGCGAGTTCGAAGGAGGATTTTGGGGACGTTGTTACTTACATTGCATTTTGCTTGACAAAGGAATAGTGTTTTAATAGAATCGTTCCATGCCTCGCCAAGCAAGATTGGATGCCCCGGGCGCTCTCCACCATATCATGGTGCGGGGCATCAACAGGTCAAATATCTTTGATGACGATCAGGATAAGGTGCGATTTCTTGAACATTTCGGCCAGAATGTTACGGATGGTAAATGCTTTGTCTATGCATGGGTTTTGATGAGCAACCATGCACATATTCTCTTTAAGAGCGGTAAGGAGGGCATTTCTGCGGTTATGCGAAAGCTCCTCACATGGTATGCTCAGTACTACAACCGTCGGCACAACCGAACCGGCCATCTCTTTGAGAACCGCTACAAGTCCATTCTCTGCGACGAAGAGAACTACCTTATGTCCATTGTTCGGTACATCCACTTAAATCCCATTCGTGCTGGTATTATCAAGACGATGGGTCAATTGGACCGTTACCCCTGGAGCGGCCATTGTGCCATAATCGGCAAGGCCGAGTATCCTTGGATGGACACAGAATATGTCTTGTCCCAGTTCGGCAGCAAGCGAAGAAAAGCAGTTGCAGAATATTTACGGTTTGTGCGAGAAGGTATGAAGCAAAAACACGACACGACGTTCAGCGGCGGTGGACTCGTCAGAAGCCTTGGTGGTTGGTCTCAGGTGCTTGCAGCACGGAGGAAAGGGCAGATGGAAGATGCGGACGAGCGCATCTTAGGGAGCGGAGACTTTGTGCATGCCGTGCTCAAGGAAGCAGAAGAAAGACAGTTGAGCCAACTCAAGCTCCGACGAAGCGGTTGCACCATAGCTAAAATTATTGAGGAGGAATGCACGAAAGCCTGTATAAACCAGAAGGAGCTCAGACATGGGAGCCGCCGGAAGAGAAAAGAGGGTCAGGTCTTGAAAAATAAGTCAAGAGAAAAGTCGGTGATAAATGGGGACAGCAAGCATCAGGTCTGGTCTACACCCATGACAAAGTCTGCTTCAAGGGAAATATGAAAATCAGGACAGGCGTTTTTGTTCTGTCTTGCAAAAGGGAAAAAGCACGGGCACGGTTTAAAGAAAGAGCGGAGGGGCAATTATAAAAAGAGCTTGTTTTTATAGGAAATATTCTATATAATTTCCTATATACGAACCTATAAAGGAGTTAATTATGGGAAGCGCAACAAAGCAGGCAAATTTCCTTCTGCCTGAAGAGCTGATTGAAGAACTAAAGAGGGCTGTCCCCAAGAGGGAGCAGAGCAAGATTGTTGCAGAGGCCTTAAAAAAGGAGCTGAAAAGAATTAAGCTTAAAGGCGTTCTTCAATCAAGTTTTGGCGTATGGAAGGAAAAAGACCACCCTGAGTTAAAGGAAGGCGCTAAGGCCTTTATCAGAAGGCTTAGACGCTCTACAAGATTGAGCCGTCCATGAAGAATGTCCTTGTTGATACAGATATCCTCATAAATTTTCTTAGAGGCAGGGAAAAGGCAAGGGCTTTTTTGTCCTCGTTGATTAATGAATCGGTAATATACTGTTCTGTTATAACAGTAGCCGAGATATTTGCAGGCATGAAAGAGCATGAAAGGGAAAAGACCGCCGAGTTATTAGATAGCCTTAATATTATAGATGTAACCCGTGAAATAGCAGAAAAGGCTGGAACCTATAAAAATAGCATCAAAAGCCACGAACTTGAATTAGATGACTGCTTTATTGCAGCAACTGCCTTTGCAAGAAATGCAGTAATAGCAACAGGCAATGCCAAACATTATCCAATGAATGATATAGATAAAATTATAGCAGCTACTTAGCAAAGGAAAAATATATTAGGTCCAAACATAAATATTTTATCTTTTTATTGCGCTTTTACATAAAGAGGCACATCCCACATAATTGGTTTATAAAAAGCGTTGGAATAAATCACCTCCTGTATCTTCTATCCTGTTAGACAAAAAATGTCTGATACTTTTGGCCCTTTTAACCTTGCTTTTTCCAGCAATTTGTAATATCTTTTTCATATCTGCATAACAGCAGGAAGATAAACCATCTTTAAGTGAGTAATCAGAAAAAAAATATTGGCAACAATAATTGAAACAGATATAATTTAACTAAATAAACGAGGTAAAAGCTTATGAAAGAGAAAGACCTTAAAGTCATAGAAAAATTTAAATCCCTTGTATCCGAGAAGGTGAAAATTCATGAATTACGTGTTTTTGGCTCAAGGGTAAGAGGAGAGGCGACAGAGGAATCAGACCTTGATGTACTTGTTGTTGCAGATGATTTTGACCATGAAATAGAAAGGTATATAAGCGATTGCGCATGGGAAGCTGGATTTCCTGATGATATAGTTATTATGCCTATTGTAATAAGCCTTGATGCATTAAGAAACAGCCCCATCAGGGAATCTGTCTTTATCCACAATGTCTATCGTGAAGGGGTTGCTGTATGAAGGAAGATCTGCGCGCCTTGATTCAATATAGGCTTAAGGAGGCAGAAGATTCAATAGAAGAGGCAAAAGTTCTGCTGAAAGAAAATATGAGCCTGCGTGCTGTAATGAACCGTTTATACTATGCCATGTTCTATAGTGTACTGGCTCTACTACAAGAAAAGCAGATAGGGACATCAAAACATATTGGTGCAATTTCCCTGTTTGACAAGGAATTCATAAAAACAGGCATTTTTGCCAAAGGGATGTCTAAAGCCCTGCATCGCGCATTTGAACTTAGGCAAAAAGGTGATTATATGGAAGAGGCAGAAGTCACAAAAAAGGATGTTGATGAAATACTCCCTGAAGCAATAAATTTTCTGAACAAAATAAAAGAGTATCTGCTCGTGAAGAAATAAATATCCCCTGAGTGGTCCATTGGGCAGTGTCTTGAAATATCAGTTTTTACATTCCCCTCCCACACTTCACTTTTTGCTTCTTAAGCTTCGGAGTTCGGAGGGCGAGGCGGCGTACAGAGAGGTGGCCTTTTTAGCTGAGGAGTAATTGTGCCAAGAAAAAACAACCTTCATGCCTTCTTCAATCCCAAGTCAGTAGCCATTGTCGGCGCATCAGGGGATGAGAGAAAGCCATCAGGCGTTATCCTAAAAAACCTGCCTGCCTTTGGATACAAGGGAAAACTCTATCCTGTGAATCCAAAATACGAGACCCTGTCTGGCTATAAATGCTATCCCTCTGTTTTGAATATCCCTGACAAGATTGACCTCTCCATTATCATTATCCCTGCGCCATATGTTCCAAAGGTTTTATCTGAGCATGCAGAAAAGGGGATAAAAAATGTGGTTATATCAAGCAGTGGTTTTGGCGAAACAGGAGAGGAAGGAAAAAAACTTGAGAAAGAAATAAAAGACATTGCAAATAAATCTAACATCAGGATACTCGGACCCAACTGCCTCGGCGTTATTGACAATCACACGCGGTTTAATACCTTTTTCCTTCCCCTTGAGAAGGTTGCAAAGACAAAGCAAGGGGGGCTCTCGTTGCTTTCACAAAGCGGCTCCTTTGTAGGCTTTTTCTGGGACATTGCGCCTATTGAGGATGTTGGCGTGGCAAAGATAGTGAATTACGGCAATCGTGCTGATGTCGGCGAGATAGAGCTTTTAAGATATTTGGCAGAAGATGAGAGGACAAAGGTTGTTGCCATGTATATAGAATCTGTTCAAGATGGCAGGGAATTTATTGAATCTGCCAGATTTTGCAGCCGGAAAAAACCTGTTGTTGCGATAAAGGCAGGTAAGTTTGATAAGGGCATTGCTGCTGTTAAATCGCACACAGGCGCATTAGCAGGGAGATATGAGGTTTACAAGGCTGCATTTAAAAAGGCGGGCGTTATTGAGGCATTTAATTTTTTAGAGATGTATGATTATTCAAAGGGGCTTGCTATGCAGCCCTTTGCAAAGGGCAATAAGCTTTTGATTGTAACATGCGCAGGTGGCATTGGCGTTGTAATGGCGGACTTGGCGCCAAGGGAGGGCATTGAACTTCCGCAATTTCCAGAGGATTTAAAAAACAGATTAAAGAAGAGGCTTCCTCCATATTACAGCATAAACAATCCTCTGGACTTAACAGGCAGCACTACAGATAAGGAATACGAAATGGTCTTAGAGGAATGTCTTGTAAATGACCCGTTCTTTGATGCAGTTGTTGTTGTAGCTCATCTTGCAGTGCCGGGATTGACAAAAGGGGTCTTTGACATTATTGCTGAAAAGGCAAAGAAGAGCGGCAGGCCTGTTGTTGTCTGCTCAACTGCCGGCGAGGAGACAATATCTGTAAAAAGCGAGGTAGAAGAAAAAGGGATTCCTGTATATTTCACGCCTGAAAGGGCAATAAGGGTAATCAGCGCCCTGATAAAACGGGGAAGGTCAGTAAATTCACTGAATACAAACAGGGCGTCTTCTTATGTTATTAAGAATGAATTCATTGAAAAGGCAAAGGCTGTCATAGACGATGCAGTGCCTAACAGGGACAGGCCGCTTCTGGAGGATGAGGCAAAGGCGCTTTTAAAGACCATTGGCATTGCTGTGCCAGAGCATTTTGTTGCGCAGGATAAGGACGATGCCTTGCATGCAGCAAATACAATAGGCTGGCCAATTGCAATGAAGATAGTCTCTCCTGATATTATTCACAAGAGCGATGTTGGCGGCGTGAAATTGAATATCAAAAATAAGGACGAACTTTACAGCGCCTTTGATGCAATGATGGATGATATTGCAAAAAAGGCAGATGGCGCAATGATTAAAGGCGTGCTTATTGAGGCAATGGCAAAAAAAGGCACAGAGATTATTATCGGCGGCATAAGGGATGCGCAGTTCGGGCCTGCTGTAATGTTCGGCATTGGCGGGATATTTGTTGAGCTTTTAAAGGATGTATCCTTTGGCATCGCGCCTGTTAATATGGATGAGGCAATGGAGATGATAAAACAGATAAAGGGCTATCCGCTTTTAACAGGCTTCAGGGGAAGCCTTCCTGTTGATAGAGACGCCATTGCAAAGACAATAATAATTATCTCAGAACTTTTGAATGGAATTAATGATATCTCTGAAATAGACCTTAATCCTGTAATTGTATATCCTCAGGGGCTTGTTGTTGTAGATGCAAAGGTTCTCCTTTCCACAAATAAACCTCCATTGCATTAAGGAGCGCTGGCAGTGTTGATGTATCCAGCGCAGATATGGCAATACCTTTATACCTCTTTGCTACAGCCTTTGCAAGTTTTGGCTCTATCCTGTCCTTTTTGTTGAATACCACAAGCTGAGGAATCTTATCTATCTCAAGATTTGATAATATTTTATTTACATCCTCAATCTGCTGCTCAAACCTCGGATTGCTTATATCAACAATATGCAGAAGAAGGTCTGCATCCCTCAGCTCATCCAATGTCGGGAGAAAGGCAGTAAGCAAATCCTTTGGCAGGTCTTTTATAAAACCTACTGTGTCTGTGATTATTACCTCCCTCTCCTTTGGAAATCTTAATCTCCTTGTTGATGTGTCCAGAGTTGCAAAGAGAAGGTTCTGTGTCAGCACACTGCTGTTTGTAAGCGCATTTAATAATGTAGACTTTCCAGCATTTGTGTATCCCACTATAGAGACAATCGGTATTCTTGCCTCCCTTCGCCTGCTCCTTCTCTGGCTTCTTCCTTTGTTTAGCGATTCAAGCTCTTTCTCAAGATTATA
>JACPZJ010000047.1 GCA_016195585.1 Nitrospirota bacterium
CTCTTTACATAGGACTGTAGCGTCTCTTTTCTGACACCGGGCCTTGCAGCAGAAAGCGCATCAGAGGCGGCAACCAGCACAGCCTCAGGCGATGTGGCTTCAACATCCTCATGGTGGGCTGCAATTGCATTAACCACCTTTGGGCTCTCTCCGTACTTTCTTGCAAGCTCTGCGCCTAATGAGGCATGTGTGCCCTCCTCCTGATGATCAACTGCCTTGCCAATATCGTGAAGCAGGGCTGCCCTCTTTGCAAGCTTGACATCAAGGCCAAGCTCAGAGGCCATTACACCGCACACAAATGCAACCTCCCTCGCATGTTGAAGATTATTCTGGCCGTAGCTTGTTCTGTAACGAAGCCTGCCCAGAAGCTTCATTATCTCAGGATGGACATCATGAACCCCAACATCAAATACAGCCTTTTCTGCCTCCTCCTTCATTATGCCGTCCAGTTCCTTTTTTACCTTCTCTACAAGCTCCTCAATCCTTCCCGGATGTATCCTGCCGTCTGCAATCAGCCTCTCTAAGGTAACCCTTGCAATCTCACGCCTGACAGGGTCAAAGGAAGAAAGAAGGACAGCCTCCGGGGTATCATCTATAATCAGGTCCACGCCTGTTGCGCTCTCTATAGCCCTTATGTTACGGCCCTCCCTTCCGATTATCCTGCCCTTCATCTCATCGCTGGGAAGGTTTACAAGTGAGACCGTTGCCTCTGCAACATAATCGCTCGCATACCTCTGTATGGCAAGGGCTATTATCTCCTTTGACTTCTTCTCTGCAGCATCCTTTGTCTCGTCCTCAATCCTCTTTATCAGTTTGGCAGCCTCAAATTTCGCCTCATTCTCCATCTGGAGCATAAGCTGCCTCTGCGCCTCCTCAGCGCTCATGCCTGCTACCTTTTCAAGCTGATTCCTGAGTTCCTTCAGCGCCTTATTATACTCATCCTCTTTTTGGACAACCTGTCTTTCCCTTGAGCCGAGATCCCGTTCACGTCGGTTAAACTCTGACTCCTTTTTGTCAATGATCTCTATCTTCTTTTCAAGGTGATCCTCTTTCTGTATGAGCCTCCTCTCAAGATTGTTGATCTCATTCCGCTTATCCCGCGACTCCTTTTCAAACTCCTGCCGTGCCTGATAACTCTTGTCCTTTGCCTCAAGTTCAGCCTCTTTTTTCTTTACCTCTGCAGACCTTTCTGCCTCCTGAATTATCCTATTTGCCTCTTCCTTTGCCTTCTTTAGCTCACCTTCAGCAACCACCTTCTTTAGGATATATCCAGCCGCAAAACCAATCCCGATCCCAGCAATTATTAAAACTATTATGGTTATAATATTAATTTTAAACACCTCCTTCTTTTATCAGGGTCAAAGAATCATAAAATCTGGATGACAGAGATACAGGTACAGCCCTCTGGCTTTTTGACCCTCTGATGCCATGCCCTGTCAGAAACTACAAATCAAGACAGTGACCAGCAATTCTCATTTTTTAGATAATAGTCTTCTCAGGCAAGAGATTTTCAGGAAAGGATGGATTGATAAGAATTATAATTATGGTAATAGCTTCTCTTAATATTCAACACCTTGGATATCATATAAAAATATGTTGATATCTACTATTACCTTAATAATTTCTTTATTATACGCCTGATCTAAATTAAAAGTATTTTTCCTCATCCCTTTTTTTGTAACTATCCATTACCCTCTGGCCATTACCATCCGGCAATGTATTAATCTCTCGCCTGAAATTAAGACCCTGCATTCTGCTGGGTCTTTTTTATTAACTCAGCCCCCGCTTTTGCCGTGTAGACAAATCGTTTTTAACCTGGACTAACTAGGTGGGCGCCTTGATGGGGACTTTAGGCTTCCCTGTCAGAGCAGGGCCTGCACACCATCCCCAGTGCAGAGCTCCCTATACTTATCTGTTGGTTAAAAAAATCTATCTAAGACACCAACAACGCAGGGGCAGATGCAATCTATCTTATCTTTACCTTATCTTTAACTTATCTTTGCACTTATTTTCATTTTTAGTTTAACATACAAGCCAATACTAAGCAAGTAAAAACATCAGCCTAAAATTTGATATCCTCAAATTGTTCATCAATAAAATCAATGATATCGCCGGTCTTTTTATATAATGCCCTCTCCTTCTCCCCATTCTCCTTTCTAAGCTTAAACAATTCATGGGCAATATTTATAGCCGCCAGCATGGCTACCTTTGTTGTATCAATGGACTTGTTATTGGCAGAGATATCACGCATCCTGTCATCAACATAGCCGGCAAGCTCAGTTATATATTCCTCATCCCCGTCGCCCTTTATGCTATACTCCTGTCCAAAGATATTAACCTTTGTCCCTTTTCTCATCATCTTATTATTCCTCAGTTAAGTCAACAGATTCAAGTTCTGAAAGGATATTCTCCACCTTGGTGCGGATTAAAACCCGCTCCTCCTTCAGTTTATTAAAATCCTCCTCCATCTGTTTAAGCGGCGCCATCTGTTTCTGCAATGCCGATAATTCATCCATCTTTTTTGTAAGATCCTCCTCAAGAACCTCAATCCTCTTTTCCAGTTTTTCCCTTCCCTCTTTCAGCTTCCTGACCAGCACAACAAGCTTTAATACCCGCTCCTCTAATTCCTCAATCTTCTCCATCATCACACCCCCCTTTAGGCGCTATCGCACATTGCAAAATAAAAAGTGCAAATTGAAAAATGCAAAATGGTTGAAGCTTTTTAGTAAAAAATCTAATTTTTGAATCTTGCAATTTTCATTTTTCATTTGATGTATAGGCTCCAATAGTCCTGTTCCACATCATTGTAATATTGTTGTATATACGATGATACTCTGCATAGCTCCTGAGGACCCTCTTTACATAACCCTTTGTCTCGTTATATGGAATAGCTTCAATAAATTCATCTGTATCGCCATCCCCGTTCCCGTTGATCCATCTGGCAACTGCCTCAGGCCCTGCATTATATGCTGCAATCATCAATACAATATTTCCGTTAAACTTCTTTTTCAGATATGAAAGGTACCATGCCCCAAAATTTATATTGATATCAGCATCAAAGAGGTTCTCGTCATTTTTATAGTCCTGCCTCACTTGTTTGGAAACCCAGCGGGCAGTAAAGGGCATAAGCTGCATAACACCCCTTGCGCCGGAACGGGATACCGCCTGCTTGTCAAACCAGCTCTCCTCCCTCATTATAGCAAGAACCAGATATGGGTCAAGATTATACCTCTTTGCATACTCATTTGCAATAGGCCAGTAGCCCTGCGGATATGCAAGCTCCCAAAAGTAATCAGGCAGGTCGCTGCCTCCCCTTTCGGTTTTATCATAGAAGTTTTGGATAATATTCTTTACACTGCGGTGGTATTCGCCCAGATCATAGAGCGCCTTATTAATCATCAAAAGGCTGGCCTTGCTAAAAGACACCCTTTCCATAAGTTTATACAGTTCATTAATGGCATCCTCATTCATCCCAAAGACTGAAAGCTCCCTTGCCCTTATAAAATTGGGCTCTCCATCTATAGCATTATTATTCGCTACAACTGCCTCTTTCCTCTCTATAATCTCATTATTAATATTAACAGCCTGCTGGCCTTCATCAGAATTATTATTTCCGTTTCTTGTTTTCACATTATAGCAGTAAAAGCCAAACTGCGTCCTGCATACACTCTGATACATTGTCGCTGCGCTATTTAACCTGCCCAGCCTCTCTGAGGCCCTGCCCTTCCAGTACATGACCCTGTTTATATATTCAGACTGAGGATATTTGTCAAGGAAATCATTAAACCTGACTATTGCCTCTTTATATTTACCGGATCTGTAATTAAGCCACCCTGTGTACCACTGTGCATTCTCTGAAAAGAGGCTTTCAGGAAACTCCTCAGCAAGCCTGCTGTAAAAGGATACAGCCTTCTTAAAATCACCCTTGCTGGTATAATAATCTCCCATCGCAAAAAGCGCATCATCAGCCCATTCGCTGCCGCTATATCTTTTAAGGATGGCATTGTAGCTTTTTATCTGATTTTCATCATCACCGAGCCGTGCATAACATCTGCCGAGCCAGATTAACGCCTC
>JACPZJ010000237.1 GCA_016195585.1 Nitrospirota bacterium
AGATGCTGAGCATTATAATGGGAAAGACCCTGTCATCATTGGGACAAATACATATAGAAAGGAGCTTGGCCTCAGCCTTCCAATTACAACATTTATTGAAAATCTGGACAAGATAGGGATGGTAGTTGAGCATCCTGATGAAAGGGAAAAGGATGAAGGCATATATGTAAAGAGCTTCCACTTTATTGCCGCAAATGGCGGGTCTGTTAATCCAGAGTGCAAGGGTAAGGAGATTCTTCAATTCAACTACAGATGGTCGGGATTCCATACCATGCCGCCGGACAGCCTCTGCATAGATGAAATTGTCAGCATAGCAGAGGGTTTATATCTTGGGCAGCTACTCTATTCTACAAGGCCTGAGATTGCATATAACCCTGATAAAGACCCGGCTATCTATGAATATGAGAACTTTGGTTACTTTATGCTCATGGACGATGAATGGTACGCTATAAAGGAGTTTATACTCTTTGATACAGAGAAGTGAAGGGTACTAAAATAAGGAGGCAGAAGGTGTCTATTTTATTCACGCCTGCTAAGATAGGCACAATGGAACTTTCAAATCGTTTGATTCGCGCTGCTTCTCACGAAGGTCTATCAGACTGGAGGGGAAGGCCAACTGATGAGCAGTTTTTATTCTATAAGGGTTTTGTAAAGGGCGGCATTGGCCTCATTATCACAGGATATGCTGGAATCATGCAGTCAGGAAAGAGCGCGCTTTTTCATATGACAATGATTGATTCTGATGAGCTGATTCCAGACCACAAAAGGCTTGTTGACAGAATTCATCAGGTTGGCGGGAAGATTGTTTTACAAATAGCCCATTGCGGCCGTCAAACATGGTCAAGTGAAACAGGAAAACCTTTATTAGCGCCATCAGCAATTTCCTGTGGTTTTTATCGTGAAAAGCCAAAGGAGATGAGCGAAGAGGAAATCCATAATGTTACAGAAGGTTTTGCAATGGCTGCCTGCCGCGCAAAAGAGGCAGGATACGATGGTGTGGAGATACATGGCGCTCATGGCTATCTCCTTTCCACTTTCCTGTCTCTGCATTCAAATAAAAGAGCTGACAAATGGGGCGGGTCTCTTGAAAACCGATTCAGGATTGTTGGCGAGGTTTTAAAGGCTGTTAGAAAAAGCGTTGGAATGGATTACCGTGTATTGATAAAGCTCAATACTTATGAAAAGGCTTCTGATGGAATGAATAGTGAAGAATGTGCGCTTATATCAAAGATGGTTGGACAAACTGATTGCTGCGATGCCATTGAATTAAGCTGCGGCACAAGTGAGGATGGTTTTGTCATGGCGAGGGGTGAGTTTCCTACTGATGCAATCTTCAATTATTTGCGGCCTTACTGCAATTATAGTTCAGAAGTTAAATTCTGCATGAAGACCTTTGTAGTGCCTTTTGTGAAGCTTAAGCAGCCGCCATTTTCTGAAGGTTACAACCTTGAGGCCTCTGCAAAGGTGAAACAGTTGGTTTCTCTGCCGATTATTACTGTAGGGGGAATGAGGTCTAAAAGATTCATGGAAGAGGTTATTGAGGCGAAGAAGACAGATTTTGTATCAATGGCAAGACCCTTGATTCGCGAGCCTAACCTTCCAAATAAATTCAGGGATGGAATAAGTGAGTCTGCATCATGTGTCAGTTGTAATCAGTGTGTTGTTGCATCAGATACACGGAGTATCCGGTGCTATTATAAAAAGCCGAAGGTGGATTCTTAGGAGGAAAATATGGCTGAAAAGAAAAGAGAGATTTCTTTTGCTGATTTATTAAAAATTTTAGGCGCACTGGCGGTCTTTGTACCTTTGATGACAGCTGCCGTTCAATATCGGCAGTCTGTATTACAGCAGCAAGGTGAAAATTTTCGCTCTATCGTTGAAGAACTATCATCTGAAGATGAAGCAAAGAGGCTTGCTGCTGCGTCAAAGATGGGTACATTTATAGAAAAAGACTCTTATTTTTTAAGGAATAAAAATTACGGTGATGCGATTGATATATTAGTAAACAGGACATCTGTAGAACTTGACTACAATGTCCTGAACGCAATAATGGGGAGTTTAAGAAAGGTAAAAAAGAGTGGATATACAAGGCTTATTCAAGACTTATTAAATATAGATAGAAGCCTTTTTATACAAGAATATGCTATTGAAAAATGGGATAAAGAATGGGGAAAAAGATATGAAAAAACTACTCAAAAATATTTTATGGAAAGAGAAGAATTATTGAAGAAAAAAGAAAAATTTAAAAGAGAAAAATTGGCAGAAAAAATTGATAGTGCACTACTTGCTAATTTAGAAGAAGAGATGAAGCTAAACTGGAATATCGCATATAAAAGGAAAAAGAACTTTAATGAATTGAGCATGCATAAGCAGGCAGTTGCTGATACCATATCCTCCCTTTTAGGGACTCTTACAAAATCTACCTCTATTGAAGGATTAGAGTTTCGTCAGAATAGCCTTAACCTTGTAATTTTAACCGATGTAAACTTAAATAAATCTACATTCAAATTATCTGCTCTATCAAACTCTACAATCATAGATACTTACTTTGATGGTTCAACCATAATGGATACGGTTTTTACAGGTTCAGACCTTACAAAAAGTAGCTTTAAAGATTGCGAAATAACTGCATCGTTATTTAATCAGGCAACATTAAAGAATGTGAATTTCTCTGGTTCAGAGCTTAAAGATGTTTTTTTTACAGGTTCAGATTTAACCGGGGCAGATTTTAAAGGTACGAAAGGATTAAAGCCAGAGTATTTCTATAAGGCTATATATATTGGTGAGGCCAAGTTTGACAATCAAGAATTAGTTAAAAAATCAAAAGACATAAAAGTAGATGATTTTATAAAATATGCTTATCATGAGTCTAAGTTGAGTAAACAAAGAAAAAAGGAGTTTATTAAGTCTCTTTATGGGATATCGGATAAGAAAGAAAAAGAAGAGATTATCAGAACCCTCTATAAGTTGTTAGTTAGTCAAGAAAGAAAGGAGCTTATTATAATTTTTGATATGCTATTTGGTGACCAAAAGATAACTGATAATTATATCAAAATTCTTGATGCAATAACCACAAAATAGTAAGAATATATCTGTCAATGCAAAGGAGCGTATTAAAGATTATCAAGACTTAAGAAGAAATTAAAAGGCCTTAAAAGGACAATTAATGGTATTAAAGCCAGTAAAAAAGAACTCTCTAACATTAATCAGAAGTATCTTGATGCACTGGAAAAGGGAAACGCAAACATCTTTAGCAGTGAATACCATAATCTATTTTTGCTATTAAAAGAGCTTAAAGTTATTTGAAACAGTATAATCAAGAAAAATTATGGTTAATATCACCAAGGGGAAAATAGGGAGGAACTTTTC
>JACPZJ010000013.1 GCA_016195585.1 Nitrospirota bacterium
AATGATATGAAGAATGTTGCACAGTATATAACAACATTTAAATAAAAAGTTGAATAGTTGAGGAAAGGAGCGATAAAGGAAATTTAAAATAACATTTGCCACTTTAACTTTCTTGCTGGCAGTACTTCTCTTTGGTATGAGTCATGCCCTTGCTGCCAGCGCAGAGGAGAATTATAAATGGTACTGCTCTCAGTGCCATGGTCTTACAGGCAAAGGCGATGGGATAAATGCTACACCTGATCAGCCTGTTAACCCAAAGAATCACACAGATAGCGCTGAGATGGCTAAGCTTTCAACATCAGATGTAGAAAATGTTATAAGGGACGGCGGGGCCGCAACAAGCAAATCCACCATGATGCCGCCGTGGGGAAAGTCCATGACAGAGGCAGAAATTAAGGAGCTCGTGGCATATTTGAGTAAACTCTGTAACTGCAAGTTCAAAAAGGAATAGTTCTCACTCATAAAAATGTATCGGCCCACATAACCGAAGATATGACATATAGGGGAGGGGATAAATTCAGTCAGGCACAAAGTTGACAACATCTTAATTTCAAACAACAAAAGGTTATTCTTAGCGGAAAAAGTGGGAAGTCTCATAAAAAATGCTTGACAATTATAATGATATAATGTATAAACCTATCCGTTTTATTCTTGCCTTTACCTGGGGAGGAAGGAAGGCAAAATTATATCTTACCGCAATAATATTAAATCATTTTTATTTATTAAACCCTCCTTACGGGAGTGCTTAATGCCTCGTTGGTTTTTTTATGGTTTTTGTAGGTGATGTGGCTGTGAGGTGCCATCATATATAAAAATATAGGCCGCTATTCTTAGCAAATGAGGGGGGAACTTCCATTAAGACAAAATTTTTCAATGCCTTTCTAATGCTTGGCCTTGCAGCGAATATTATTGTCTCTGCTTTAATAATGGTATATTACTTTCTTTACTCAGGGAAATAGCGTTTGCCTGAAAAGGGGCGGACAAAATCAGACGTGTTTTTAAGTTAAGGAATGGAGGGAAGATAGATGATAAAGAAAAAAAACGAGAAGGAAGATAATTCAAAAAACGGAAAATATCTTTTCATCAGCGTCCTTGTTCTGGTGTTGATCTATTTCTGGTGGCTGGTGCTGTATAGCCATGGGGTAAAACCAGCTCACTAAACTAAAAGACAAAAAGCTGCCGGCATTAGTAGGCGGCTATTTTTATGGAGGAGATATTATGAAGTCAGGCGCCTTGTTAGCAGCCTTAATTGGCAGTGGAATCTATTTTTTTCTGGTAGATGTGCTTTTGATGAAGTTTCAGGGTTTAACGCTTTTCCCTAAATAAAAAATAAAAGGGAATGATAGCGATCGGAGAAGGCAATATAAGCTTCGCTCCGAATTTATAGCAAGGAGGATAAATAATGGGTTCTTTTTTGAAAAGAAGGTTCATTAAAAGACAGGCCGTTGTTACTGCCTTTATCTTTACACTGCTGCTTTTTGTTCCGATTCTCTCACATCTGATAGCGTCTGCCCCGGATACAATCAATGCCTCTGCAGCCTTCGCAGCAGAGAAGAAAGAGGCAGTGGAATCGCC
This sequence comes from Nitrospirota bacterium, assembly GCA_016195585.1. Classification (GTDB taxonomy): domain Bacteria; phylum Nitrospirota; class CAKKRA01; order 9FT-COMBO-42-15; family 9FT-COMBO-42-15; genus JACPZJ01. The sequence continues at coordinate 1,576 of JACPZJ010000013.1, forward strand.
TGCCGCAAAAAAGGAAGAGAAATCAAAGGTAGAATACCCGCCTGCGCCAAAATTAAAGGAAAAGGATTATCCCAGAATAAAAAGCATGAATAGCAGAATTTCTGTGTGGATTCTTGCACAGATACATCTCTTCTTTGCCGCCTTTGTTCTGGCGGTTCCGATATTTGTCCTCGTTATTGAAGGGGTCGGCAAGGCGACAGGTGATGAAAGATACGACCACATGGCCCATGAGTTTATAAAGGTAAGCATGACGGCCTTTTCGCTTACCGCCACCTCTGGCGGCATCCTCGTGTTTATGCTTATTGCATTCTATCCTGATTTTATGAAATATCTTGCAAGTGTGTTTGGTTCTGTAATGATTATCTATGCCATGCTGTTCCTTGCAGAGAGCATCTTCCTGTATATTTACTATTATGGCTGGGACAACATGAGATACGGCTTCAGAAAGTGGGTGCACCTCACGCTCGGGCTTATGCTGAATGTCTCTGGGATGACCATCATGGTCCTCGGTAATTCCCTTGCAACATTCATGATGGCGCCGTCAGGTGTTGACGCCTCCGGTGTATTTACAGGACATGTCTGGGAGGCGATAAGAGGCCCGCTCTGGAACGCTCTTAATCTTCATAGGTTTATTGCAAATATTGCATACGGCGGCTCTGTTGTAGGCGCCTATGCAGCATATAAATTTTTAAGCGCAAAATCAAAGGAAGAGCGCGCCCACTATGACTGGATGGGATATACAGCTAACATAATTGCAATAAGCGCCCTTCTTCCATTGCCATTTGCAGGCTACTGGCTTACTGCAGAGATATATGCCTACAGCCAGACAATGGGTATTACCTTGATGGGCGGCGCCTTTGCATGGCTCTTTATTACACAGGCAGTTCTGATTGGCGCCCTCTTTCTCTCAGCAAATTATTATCTCTGGTGCGGGATGGAAAGAATAAAGGGATCCGAGAGGTATACAAAGTATGTTAAATACATAGCTGCTGTAATTGTCATCTGCTTCCTTGTATGGTTTACGCCTCATTCACTCATAAAGACACCCATAGAGGAAAAGGCAATTGGCACACACCATTCACTGCTTGGTCCTCTTGGCCTTATGCCTGCAAAAAATTCAGCAGTCAACATAATGATACTCTTTACATTCCTCAGTTTCACCCTATATAAGAGGAGCAGCAAGATAACCACAGCAGCATGGGCAAAGAGCGGTGTGGCTGCTGAGATAGCGATTTTTGCTGTGGGAATAGTAAACATAATTGCACTTGGGATATACAGCTACATGGTGACTTCAAATATAAAGGTTGGCATGTCAGTCCCGCAGGTCTTTACCACATTAAGTATTATTATTGCCATTTCCATCATTGAGAGCAGGATGTTTAAGAATGCAAAGTCTACAGGTGATATTGAGTGGGGCAAGATGCCTGCGAGGTCTCAATATGCACTGTTGCTCCTTGCGGTCTCATTTACATGGCTGATGGGGCTGATGGGGTATGTAAGGTCTGCTATAAGACAGCACTGGCATGTTAATTCAATTATGAGGGATAGTTCTCCTGATGCATTTACGCCTACAATAGGCTATGCAGCCAATGTGGTTAGTATAAGCACCATACTGTTTATGCTGCTTGTAATATTTGTCTTCTGGCTTGCACAGTTTGCTGCAAAGAAACAGGAGGCATAAAATCCCTTTAAGTAATAAGGGGCGCGGGGTGACCCCGCCCCTACAGGCTTTAAGATAGAGGAGGTCAGGATATGCAAACCTTTTTGAAGATTAGTATCTTTGCAGTGATAGCGTTATTGGGGTATACGCTATTTGCCAATGTTGGCATACCTCAGGTAAGGCCTGCGCCGCCTCCGGCAGAGGAGGAGACAATCGGGGCCATGAGCATGGATCAGTATATCGTGCTTGGCAAGAAGATATTTGAAGGGAAGGGGACATGCACCCTTTGTCATAACCCTGTTCTTGGAGGAAGGGCGCCCAATCTTGTTAATATGCATAATACAAGCGAGGAGAGGCTAAAGGACCCGCGCTATAAAGGGAAGGCAAAGACAGGGGAGGAGTATCTCAGGGAGTCAATGATGAACCCCTCAGCCTATGTAGTGGCTGGCTTTGGTAAGGCATGGACAAATGATACGGAGAGTCCAATGCCTCAAATAAGCGGCCCTGCTGTCGGCCTAAAACCGGCAGAGATAAATGCAGTTATTGCACATCTGCAAACAAAGGACGGAGGCAAGGCAACTGTCCCGCTGCCAACAGGGGCCGATGCAGCGCCGGCGCCTGCAGCAGCAGAGGCAGCAGCGCCGCCAGCCCCTGCGAAGACAGCAGAAGAGGCGCTGGGTAAATATGCCTGCGGTGCATGCCACAAGATAGGGGCTTTTGCAGGTGCAGTTGGCCCTGACCTCACAAAGATCGGGGCTAAAAGAGATGAGTCATATCTCAGGCGGGCGATACTTGACCCGAATGCGGATATAGCGCAGGGATTTCCAGCAGGTGTAATGCCGCAGGATTTTGGCAATAAAATGACTGCAAAGGAATTAGAGATGCTGGTTAAATTCCTGAAGGCGCAGAAGGGTTAGAAATATAGAGTAGGGGCGAACGGCCGTTCGCCCCTACAAAAAAAATAAGAGGGGAAGATATTATGAAAATAACGAGTCTTTCTTTAGGGGCTTTAGGGGCATTAGTGGTATATATAGCGCTAAGACTTAGCAAAGGGTTTGCGCTTGCAAGCATAGCTGATGTCTATATACTTTTTATGATCGCTGCCCTGCTTATATATATTCCGGCAGGCGATAAAGGCAAAAAAGGGTCGCTGCTGGTGCTGGGGACGCTTATATTTTTTATATTACTGGAACTCGTCAGGCCGCTGATACCAAGAAGCCTTTTGAATGTTTACAACTTCTTTATCCTTGTTACCGTTCTTCTTTACTTTACATCAAAGGATGAGGGCGCAAGGGATCTGATGGCGCCAATAAAGGCAACACTGGTCGGATCTGAAAACAGGACATTCAGGACCGCCCTCTTTGCAGTGGTTCCCCTGTTTGCAGCCTTAATTACCTTTAACATTGTAAGGCCGAGCTATGAGGCGCCTGGAGATACCAGGTCAATCCATCCAGCGCCGCCGTCAAGCGTGAATGTTTTTAATAAGAGTTATAATCTTCTTACCCTTAAGAATCCATTAAGGGATGATGCTGCAAATTATGCAAAATATGTAAAAGAGGGCGGAGAGGTCTATTTCAAGAACTGCTTCTACTGCCATGGCGACAAGCTTGATGGCAAAGGGCATTACTATCACGGTGTTAATCCTAAACCTCTTCCATTCATGGGCACAGACACCATTGCACAGCTTTCGGAGTCATTTGTCTTCTGGAGGGTCGCAACAGGAGGCCCGGGACTTCCAAAGGAGGGCGCGCCATGGTTATCTGCAATGCCAATATGGGAGCATTTTCTGACAGAAGAAGAGGTCTGGAAGGTTTCAATGTTTATATATGATTATTCAGGAAACAAACCGAGGACATTTTAGATATGTAGGGGCAGCCCCCTGCGGTGATAAAGTTATTAACAAGGAAGGTTAAAGGATGAAGGAGAAGATATATATGAGAAGATTCTGGATATTAAAATACCTCCTGATAGTGAGCATTCTTCTTATTGTTTCTAACATCTCTGAGGCGGCAAAAGGAGATAAGGAGGCAGGAAAAAAGATTTATGAGAGAAGGTGCGCCTGGTGTCATGGATGGAATGGCGCAGGCGACGGCCCTGCGGCAGACTTCCTAAATCCAAGGCCGAGGGATTTTACATCAGGCATCTACAAATATAAAACATCCAATCTTGACAATCCATTTCCATACGAAGATGATTTATACAAGATGATAGCAGAGGGTATGCCGGGGACATCTATGCCTTTTTGGAAGGATGTATTATCCAGCAATGATATATGGAACCTTATTGCCTATATCAAATCCCTTGCAGGGCTTGAAGGGGAGCCGGCAGCAAAAATCAATTACGGCAAGCAGGTAAGCTCATCTGCTGACAGCATAAAAAAAGGGAAAGAGCTGTTTATTGACAGATGCTCAGAGTGTCATGGCGACGAGGGCAAAGGCGATGCCATGAAGAAATTAAAGGACGACTGGGTAGGCAACAGGCTCTGGCCGAGAAACCTCACAAAGCCATGGATGTTCAGGGCAGGAAGCGATCCAAAGGATATATATTCCCGTATAAGCACTGGGATATCCGGCACACCAATGCCTGCATTTGATGACCCGGCGAGTAAGAAAAAATTGACAGAGGAAGACAAGTGGCATGTTGTTAATTATGTCACCTCAATAAAGAATGAGGCAAGAAGGATAAAAGATGGCGATACGGTTATAAAGGCCAAGAGACTGACAGGTGATATGCCAAAGGATGCAAATGATGAAAAATGGAAGGATGTGGAGAGCACAGCATATCCGCTTGTAGGCCAGATTATAGCAAAAGAGAGATTTTTTACGCCCTCTGTTGAGGAGATAACATTAAAGGCTGTTTATAATGATAAGGAGATCGCCTTCCTCCTTGAGTGGGATGACAGGACAAAGAGCATTCCGGGCGATGCAAAGGCGCAGGAGCTTGCAGACGGCGAGCTTAATGAGGATGCAGTTGCAATCCAATTGCCTGTTACAATACCAGAGGGGATGGAGAAGCCGTATTTTGGAATGGGAGACAGCGGCCATCCTGTAAATGTCTGGCAGTGGAAGAGCGGGACAGCAAAAGCCGAGCAGTCCATAAAGGTTATGGATGCGACTGGATTTAAGAATATAAAGGCAAGGGACAAGGCAGATGTAACTGCAAAAGGTGAATATAATAAAGGCACATGGAAGGTAATGATGAAGAGGCCCCTCAAGACAGACAATAAGGATGACATACAGTTTGAAGAGGGTAAGTTCACACCCATTGCCTTTGCAACATGGGACGGGACAAACGGCGAGAAGGGCTCAAAGCACACAATAACAACATGGTACTGGATACTGTTAAAGCCGCCTACAGGCTCTATGGTGTTTATTTGGCCGATTTTTGTTGCAGGGATTGTGCTTGGAGCAGAAATTTTAATTGCAAGAAGCGCGCAAAAAAAGTAAAATATAGATGATAAATAATAATAAGGCACCCATAACACATAAGGCATTTGGGTGCCTTATTTTTTTGCTCCAAAAATACTGCTTTAATTTATTCATGGTTAAGGGATAAAAGGGGTTCTTTCATGGGTAGTTGCCTGTTTGCCCTTGCCCGCAGGCAAGCGGGGACAGGCAGGCAGGAAGGTGGTAGTAGCAGGGGCTAAGGAGGAGGAGACATGAGAAAAAAGGTTTTCCTAACATTAATTGCATTGCTGGTAATATTGCCGCCTTTGCTGCCTTTCGGAGGCCTTGCACCTGCTGCTGCATTAGAACCCGGAAAAAAACCAACAGAACCTGAATTACAGCAGGCAAGGGAGCATTTTGAAAAGGGCACTGCACTTGAGGAAGAGGGTAAGCTTGATGAGGCCATCGTAGAATACAGGATAGCGGTTAAATTGAGCCCTGATGACGCGGATATACATTTTAATCTCGGTCTTGCATATCTTAAAAAGAAGCAAAACAAAGAGGCGATTGTGGAATATAAGAGGGTAGTTGAATTGTCTCCCCGAGACTCAGATGCATACAAGCTTCTTGGCATTGCATACATTCAGGAAGGCGACAAGAAAGAGGCAATAAGGCAGTGGAAAAACTCGCTGCGGATCAATCCCGACCAGCCTGATGTGAAAGAGTTTATAAAGATGAACGAGTAGCCGTTTCAAGCGCCTGAAGGAACCCTCTTACATTTACGATCTTTATCTCAGAGAAATGAGAAGGGAAGTCCTTTTTGTTTTTTGTTACAAGATATTCTGCGTGGCCGGAAATCGCAGCGGTTAGAAATTTTTCGTCGTCCGGGTCTTTACACATTCCCCTTGGGTTAATGGGCGCGGCTTTTATTGCCCTTTCAAACACAAGCTCAAGGAGTTCTTCGCTCCCGGCGCCGAGGCAGGCGGGGGCAAGCCGGCTCCCGGAAAAGAAGCCATGAACGAAACCGAGGAACAAGCCGGGGCGAACGGGGCCGACGACCCGACCGCCAAGCTGGCCGCCGCCGAAAAGCAGCGCGACGACTACCTCGACCTGCTCCAGCGGACCCGCGCCGATTTCGAGAACTACCAGAAACGGCTGAACCGCGACTTGCAGGACGAGCGTCGCTACAGCCAGCGGCCCCTGGCAT
>JACPZJ010000014.1 GCA_016195585.1 Nitrospirota bacterium
AGGGATAAGTTTGTCAAATAAAAAGATTGATTCTAAAATACAGATAGACATCCTGATTCATGATTTTCTATATCAGGATTTATGCCTCTCTTTGCCCTTGACATTTAATGTAACATCTGTTACATTATAACAACTGTTACATTTATGAAAAGGGCGGAAGAAAAAACGAAAAAAGATGCGGCATGGCTCCTATTTTTTTACAGTGTACCTGCAAGACCTGTCAGCAGCAGGGTAAAAATCTGGAGGAGGCTTGCAAAGGCGGGTGCAATACAGCTCAAGGGGGCAGTCTATGTCCTGCCATATAGCGAGCGGCATTATGAGTTTTTGCAGTGGCTGATATCAGAGATTACTGCAATGAAAGGGGATGGCGCATTCGTTAAGGCAAGGGGCCTTGAAGGCATAAAGGACAGCGAAATAATTGAGCTTTTTAACAGACAGAGGGAGAGGGATTATAAAGGTATTGAGAAAAGGCTCGTGGAGATTGAAAGGCAATTTAACAATATAAAAAAAGGCGGGACAGCTAAGAAAGGCAAAAGGCTTACAGAGTTACTAAGCAGGATTATAAAAGAATTTGATGGGCTAAGAAAAATTGATTTCTTTTCAGCAAGGGCTGGAAGAACGCTTGAGGCCAAGATAAGAGGCATGAAGGCAGAGGCCAAGAACCTGACAGGATACACTGGAAAGAGGGCAGTCTCAGCGGTTGCTTTAGTTTTGAGGCAGGCGAAAGATTATCAGGGGAGGACATGGGCAACCAGAAAGAGGCCTTATGTGGACAGGATGGCATCTGCCTGGCTGATAAAGAGATTCATTGACAGGGATGCTTCATTTAAATTTATTGATGAAGAAGAGATAGGGCATTTAAATAGAGATGCAGCAGCCTTTGATATAAGGGGAGGAGAATTTACGCATCAGGGTGATCTGTGCACCTTTGAGGCGCTTCTTAAGGCATTTTGTATTAAGGATAAAGGGCTTAAAAAGATTGCAGAGATAGTGCATGAGCTTGACATGAAAGACAGTAAATATACAAGCAATGAGGCAATGGGTATAGAGGGCATTATCATCGGCATAACAAAGACAGCAAAGGATGATGCCAATGCCCTTGAAAAGGGAATGGCAATATTTGAGATGCTTTATGCATCAAAAACTTAATATTTAAAAGGAGGTTTACAAAATGAAAGAGGTCAGTGAAATGGTTGTCAAATTAATGGCGGCATCAGCAAGAACAGCGCCAAAGGCAGGGGGTAAAGATTTTCTTGAGATAATAGTAGTTACAAAGAACGATGAGCTTAAAAAGATCTCTGATGCCATGAAAGAGTATGCGCCAAGGAGCACCAATGAGGCATACTGGCTGAGGGACGCATCAAACATTGAGAACTCACAGGCTCTGCTTCTTGTTGGACTAAAGGAGCCCTCCACTGCTGGTTATGACTGCGGAGGGTGCGGCTATCCAACATGCGGAGAATTCAAAAAGGGCAGACAGATAAAAGAAAAGGAGATGGGATATACCGGTCCGCACTGTATAATGAGGATGATAGATATCGGCGCTGCCCTCTTGTCAGCGGCAAAGACAGCGAGCCTGCTGAATGTTGATAACAGGGTGCAGCAGCGTGTTGGAGCGGCGGCAAAGGCATTGGGTTTCATAAAAGGCGAGGTCGTGATGGGTATACCTGTAGGCATTACAGGCAAGAGCATATATTTTGACAGGCAGGCAGCGGCAAAGCATTAAGGATAGGCTAATGACAAAAATCTTATCGCCCTTTACAGCGCTATGCACTGTGGGTTTCTTTGCAAGGTTCTCTTATGCCCTTGCAAGAAGCCCTGTAATTCCTCTCTTTGCCCTTTATCTCGGCGCAGGGCCGGAGGCTATAGGTTTTGCCGTTGGCATATCAACTGTTACAGGCATATTCTTTAAGCTTCCATCAGGCGCATTGTCGGATATCATAGGCAGAAAAAAGACTATGCTTATCGGCCTTTTCGTCTTTGCATTTACACCTTTTGCCTATCTTTTTATAAAAGACTACAACTTGCTGATTCTCATCAGATTCATCCACGGTTTTGCAACAGCTTTTTACGGCCCTGTTTCCATGGCTGTGGTGATGGATGTTGCAGGAGTAAAAAAGGGCGAAATGCTATCATGGTTCTCTTCTGTCACCATAATCGGGAATCTTGTTGGCGCGCCGGTCGGGGGTTTTATACTATATAGCATGTCGGCAAACAGCCCGTCTCTTGCTGAATTTCAGACTGTCTATATTGTGAGTGGAATTGCGGGCTGTTGTCACTTTTCATTGCGCTGAAACTTCTGACTCATAGTGAAAAAGTCGAAAAAGGGAAAAGCCTTAAGGAATCGTATGAAAGATTTCTTGCAGGGATAAAAGAAGTTGCCAGCGATAAACGGGTATTGATAACTTCCAATATGGAAGGACTTCAGAACATGACAGTCGGAGCTCTTGAGGCGTTTCTTCCTATTTATGCAGTGAAAGTTGTGGGGTTCAATGAGTTTCAGGCAGGTCTTTTATGGGGAATTCAGGTGCTGGCAACCATCCTGTCAAAACCCCTTATGGGCAAGGTATCAGACAGGTATGGAAGGAAGCCTCTCATCACAGTCGGTATGCTCCTTTGCGCCGCATCCTTCGGCTCTATACCGTTGCTTAAGGATTTTTATCTGCTAATGTTAGCTGCGATTGTCTTTGGCTTTGGAGAGGCATTTGTAACATCATCATCAGCGGCATTAGTAGCCGATATCTGCAAGGAAAAGCACTTCGGCACTGCAATGGGCACATTCGGCACGCTGTTCGATATAGGACACGCCACAGGCCCTATAATGGCAGGATTTCTTATAGCCAAATGGGACTATCTGGTCTCATTCTGGATTATGTCGGGAATGCTTATCCTTGCGGTCCCTGTGTTTACAATGAATGTAGATATCAGTAAGAAATGAAAATAAATTCAGAAACTTTTTCAACATTAAAAGTTAAAGGAGGTCTTTTTATGAAAATCCTTTATAATTTTTTGTTCGTTTTTAGTCATTCCGCTATATATGCGGAAAATACAAAAAAGGAGGTTAACTATGAGTTGTGCGGAGACATGTCCCATAGTAAGCGAAAAGATCCTTTTGGCAATGGACGGCTCCTCGTACAGCGAAGGAGCAATCAGAGAGGCAATAGGCTTTGCAAAGAGATGTTCGAGCAGTCTGTATATCGTATCTACGCTCGAAACAAATCCGGAATATGAAACCATCGGGTCGAATGTTTTTGAAAAAGAGGAGGCCGAGGTAATGGCTTATCTTGAATCCATTAAGGCAATGGCTGCGAATGAAGGATTGAAATGTGAGACAATTCTTCGCAAATCAACGGACTCCTCACAGGCTATTGTGGAGGAAGCTATAGAGAAAAAGGTTGATATTATCGTTATCGGAAGACGGGGACGAAAGGGCATCGTAAAACTCCTAATGGGCGAGGTTTCTGCAAAGGTTATCGGACATGCGCCATGCAATGTCCTCGTTGTGCCGAGGGCTGCAGTTATAAGCTATAGAAACATTCTTGTTGCCACAGATGGCTCTGGCCACAGCATTGCCGCTGCTGAACAGGCGATAAGAATTGCCAAAAGATGCGGCAGCAGCGTGACAGCTCTTTCTTCCATTCGCTCAAATGACGAACTGGGGGCAGCAAAATCAAATATAAACAAAGTTGTTGAAATGGCGCAGAAAGAAAATGTTCCTGCAGAAGGAATAACGCCGATGGGCAGGTCTTATAATGTCATTGTTGAAACAGCAGGAGGAAGGGGCGTTGATTTGATTGTCATGGGCATATCTGCAAAAACAGCATTACAAAAAATCTTTACCGGAAGCGCAGCAGAGCAGGTCATTGGTAATGCTGGCTGCGCTGTATTGATTGTCAAAGGAGGGGAGTCGCCTGCTACTGTATAAAGGAGGGCAGTTATGGGTTATAAAATTCAGAATTCGGATATAGATATTCTCAAAAAGTCCGGGGTTTTAGAAGATGACATAAAGCACTGTATCAAGGTTGCGGAAAAGGCGCTTGAGATTGCGCAAAGGACAGACGACAATGTTAATATGGAGCTTATTGGCAGAGGCGCCTTATTTCACGATTTGGGCAAGGCAACAACCCATGAGATTGAGCATGGAAAAATCGGCGCAGAGATGGGCAAGAGGCTCGGCCTTTCACAGGCCATAACTGATATTATGGAGAAACACATCAGGGGCGGATTAACAGAAGATGAGGCAAGGGAACTCGGTCTGCCTGTAAAGGATTATACACTTAAAACTCTGGAAGAAAGAATAGTCATTTATGCAGACAGGCTTGTGGATATAATTATGGATGGGGTTGTCCCAGTCAAGACCGAGACAGAAGCAGAAGAGCGGTTTGAGGAAATACTGAATGACTATCCAAAATATGGAAAGAATGAAAAGACGCTTAAAAGATATCTCGGCTATCACAGGGAGATACAGGGATTAATAAATAGATGATAAAACTCAGTCCCTTTATTTTGTTATGCAGCACAGGGCTCTTTGCCATATTCAGCTCAACAATATCAAAGAGCCCTGTGCTGCCGCTCTTTGCCACACATCTCGGGGCAGACCCATCAGTGGTTGGAATGGTTGCCGCAGTATCCGCCTTCACAGGGATTATTGCAAGCATACCAGCAGGGATACTCTCTGACAGATTAGGCAAAAAAAAGATGCTTCTCTTATCAGCCTTTGTTTTTGCCTCAGCGCCATTTCTCTATCTGTTAATCACAGAAATATGGCAGCTCGCACTAATCAGGTTTTATCACGGCCTTGCCACAGCAATATTTATTCCTGTGGCAATGGCCATGATTGCCAATCTCTTTCATAGTGAAAGGGGAGAGAGGATGGGCTGGTTTTCCACATCCACCCTGATCGGAAGGTTCATGGCGCCTGTAGTAGGCGGGATAATTATTGGCGCAATGGCGCTGAACCCTGATATTGGTTATAAAGTTGTATATCTGGTATGCGGGGCAGCAGGAATACTGGTTTTATTTTTAGCGCTAAAGATGCCAAACCCTGATGACAAGATAAAGAATAATCAGAAATGGAAAGAGACACTAAAGACACTCAGGACAGTAATCTCTAATAAAGGCATCCTGCTTACCAGCGCAGTTGAGGCAGCAATACTATTTGCCTATGGGACATTTGAGACCTTTTTGCCTCTATACTCATTAAAGATCGGCCTTAGCGCCTATGAGATAGGGATATTCCTTTCTGCACAGGTTATCACCCTTGCCTTTACAAAGCCGGTAATGGGCAGGTTTTCTGATAAACATGGAAGGAAGCCGCAAATATTTGCAGGGGCAATAATCGGCGCTGCCTGCATTGGCAGCTTTTCGCTTTTTACATCCTTTGCACCGCTGCTTTTTCTAAGCATCCTATTTGGCCTTGCCCTATCCATCGTAACCTCAGCAACCTCTGCATTAATTGCAGACCTGAGCAGGAAAGAGACGCATGGCTCAGCCATGGGTACACTCGGCTCAGTAATGGATATTGGCCATACCACAGGGCCTTTAGTCTCTGGATTCATTGCCGCCTACTTTAGTATTGCACTCTCATTTATAGGCGCATCCGCAATACTCCTATCCTTCGCCTTTATTTTTCTTCTGGGGACTACGCAGGATCAATATCAGGATTAGTATATTCTAATTGCCAAACAATTCTATACCCCGATTAACTCTCCTGCTGCAACTCGCTCAGTCTTTGCTCAAATTCTTTTGATTTTGCATCATGCTCGGCGGTTAAGGATTCCAACTCTTTAAAAAGGGCTTCAATCCGGCTGTTCAATTTATGAATGGAAACGGATAGCCTTGATATGGTTTCGCCATCGCCCTTTTCCGAAGCCTCCACAAGGAAGCGGCTGTCATTCTCCACATCCTTTTCCAGAAGCATGATATTTTTTTCCACATCAGCAATTATCTTTTGCAGAGGGCCGAGTATTTTTGAACGGCGCTCGTTTAATTGCGCCCTGAGCCTCCGCATCTCTTTTTTATTGATATTTTTATTTTGTCTGTTATTGGGACGGCTGTTGTCAGCCTCCTCCGCCCTCTCACTTTCCCATCCAATCCGATCCAAAAACTCCTGATAGGTTCCCTCAAACAGCTCCACCTTGCCGTTGTCAAATACAATCAGCCTGGTGGCCACGGCATTGAGGATCATCTCGCTGTGAGTGACGATGATAATCCCGCCGTCAAATGCCTCAATAGCTTCAACCAGTGAATCAATGGAGTCCATATCCAGATGATTGGTAGGTTCATCAAGGAGAAGGAGATTGGCAGGGGTTACCAGCAGCTTTCCCAGCAAAACCCTGCTCTTTTCGCCGCCGGAAAGCACCTCCACCTTTTTCAGCGCCTTGTCGCCGTCAAACATCATTATCCCGCATATCCTGCGGGCAGCGCCCCTGTTGCAATCAGGATCCGTATCCATTATCACCTGCTCAACGGTTTTTTTAGGGTTAAGGCGGTTGATATTGGTCTGGCCAAAATAGGCGATAGATAAATTTTGATTATGTTGAACCGTTCCTGTTTGCGGCTGCAACTCACCTGCAAGCATATTCAAAAGGGTGGTCTTGCCTTTTCCGTTTTTGCCTATAATAGCAATCCTGTCATTTTTCCCAACGGCTATGTTTAAGCCATTAATAAGCGGCGGAGTGTCCTGATTATAAGAAAACGATATGTCTGCCGCATTCATCAGCCATTTGCCTAAAAAAGGCGCTGCCTTGAATGAAAAATCAAGGGTTCTTATATCGGACAGTTTTTCCAGCTTTTTCATCTTTTCAAGGGCCTTTATGCGCGACTGGACAGCCTTTGCCTTTGTAGCCTTGGCCCTGAAGCGATTGATAAACTCCTCCACCTCACTGCGCTTTTTTGAGTCATTGATGCGGGTCTTCTCATGTATCTCTTCTTCCAGCAATATCTGCTCATACAGTTTCTGCGTAGGACCGGCAATCTTTCGCATCTTGCAGCGGTGTATGCCCATGGTGTGGGTTGTTACGCTGTCCATAAAGTCGCGGTCGTGTGTGATGATCATCAGTTCGCCTTTCCAACTGCGGAGAAAGCGCGTCAGCCATCGCACGGACACAATGTCCAGATAATTGGTCGGTTCGTCAAGAAGGAGGAGGTTAGGCTCGGAAACCAGCGCCTTGGCGAGATTCAAACGAATCTGGTAGCCGCCGGAGAGCATCAAAGGACTACGGTCAAAATCATCGGAAGAGAACCCGAGGCCCATGAGAATGGTTTCCACCTTGTAACTTTCATCAATTCCATCCTCGGACACCGGAAGGCTGAGGCATCCCTCTTTCAGAACAGTATCCTCGGTAAAACGGATGTGCTGGGAAAGATGTCCAATGGTGTAATAATTCGGAATGCTGATAACTCCGGCATCAGGATGTTCTTCTCCGAGGATCATCCTGAAGAGGGTTGTTTTACCGTGCCCGTTTCTGCCGACCAATCCGATCCGCTCGCCGGGATTTATGACAAAACTGACATTATCAAAAATCTCCTGGCTGCCGTAAGCCTTTTCCAAACCGCTGACCTTAAGCATATATATTTTTTCTTAACTCAAAATGCAGGACTTTTTTATGAGAGACCTTTTGCATCCTCTTTGCAATTCTTTATTTCGCCTCTCCATTAGAGGCGCTATGAGAATCTCCTCTCTATCTGGCCCTTTATCTCTGCAAGTTCGTACTTAAACCCCTCTATCTTTCTGCCAAAGCAGATGCCGAGGCCCTCAAGAAAGGCAGCCTCTTTTATGTCAACCTCCCTCCGCTTTATTACCTCTGCTGTCTGCTGATAATATATCTTATCTGCAATCACATTCACCACTGTATTTCCTGATTTGCCTTCAAGCAGAAGGATTACTGCGCCTGCGCCTGCCTTATACCCAAAGTTCACATCATAGGCAGAGGAATTGCCAGAGCGCACAAGATGGCCGGGTACAACCTCCCTCACCTCTGGTATTTCATAGATGCCCTGTACGTACATCCCTGCCCTCGTCATAAGCTTCTCAACCTCCGGGTCATTCTTTAGCCTCTTTTCAATCTGCTGCTTTACATATTTTGCAGCGCCAGCGAGCTTTTTGTGGCCAAAGGCATCAACACCCGCTCCCTCGTCATAGAGAAGCTCGCCAGAGGCGGTCTTGATTCCCTCTGCAACAACAATCGTGTATATCCCCCTCTTTGTATCACTTTTTTCTATC
>JACPZJ010000235.1 GCA_016195585.1 Nitrospirota bacterium
ATAATCCCGCGGCCGGTGCTATAGGCATCTTTAATGCCCTCCAGTCCATGAATAAACGCCCCTGTGGGAAAATCCGGTCCTTTTACTGCCGTCATCAGTTCTGCAATAGTTGTCTTGGGGTTGTCTATGAGGGACATCAGGCCGTCAATCACCTCTGAAAGATTATGCGGCGGGATATTCGTTGCCATGCCGACTGCAATGCCTGATGAGCCATTAATAAGAAGATTTGGCGTTCTTGTTGGAAGGACAACGGGTTCCTCTGTGGTCTCATCAAAATTTGGGGCAAAGGGTACTGTGTCCTTATCAATATCGCGCAGCACCTCCTCTGCAATCTTTGTAAGTCTCGCCTCAGTATATCTATAAGCCGCAGGTGGGTCATCAATTGTTCCAAAGTTGCCCTGACCATCAATCAATGGATAGCGCATATTAAAGTCCTGAGCCATCCTGACCATAGCATCATATATTGCTGTATCACCATGCGGGTGATATTTCTTAATCACCTCTCCAACAACGCCTGCGGATTTAGAGTATCTTTTATCGGAAAGGAGGCCTTCCCGCAGCATGGCATAAAGGATGCGCCTGTGCACAGGCTTCAGGCCGTCCCTCACATCCGGAAGCGCCCTGCCAACAATTACACTCATAGAGTAATTGAGGTACGCTGTCTTCATCTCGTCTTCTATATTAACCAGTGTCTTCTTTTCTTCGGTTATCAAAATTATCTCCTTTTTGTATGTCATTGCGAGGAGCGCCAGCGACGAAGCAATCTATGTCGTTGCGGAGAGATTGCTTCGCTTCGCTCGCAATGACATTTTGATAATGCGTTTGTCTAAATGTCCAGATTCGTTACCTCCAGCGCATGCTGCTGTATAAATTCCCTTCTCGGCTCTACCTGATCGCCCATCAGCACTGTAAATATCTCATCTGCTGCCACTATATCCTCAACCCTGATCTGCAGCAGTGTCCTCTTTTCAGGATCCATTGTGGTCTCCCAGAGCTGGCCCGGATTCATCTCGCCAAGGCCTTTATACCGCTGGATATAAAATCCCTCTTTGGCATCTTCAAGAACATAGCCTATAAGTTCTAATGTGGTATTCAGGGTCTTTTCTGTGCCATCCTTTTTTCTAACGTTGTAAGGCGGCAGGCCAAGGCCTGCAACCACAGGCGACTGGCTCCTTACCTCCTTAAACTCTGGTGATGAAACCAGATCCTCATCAATCACTACCTCGCTCTTTGCGCCATTCTTCTTAACCTCACAGACAGCCTCGTATGCCTTATGCTCCTCATCATCAATAATGTCTATCTTTATCTGTCTTTCAGGATAGATCTCGGCAAAAAGCCCTTTTACGCCATTTACCGCTTTTTGAAGTCTTGCCTTATTTTTAAGCAATGCCTTGTCAAACTCCTCCTGCATGGCAAAGGCGCGGATGATATCAGCATCAATCTTTCTGTGGCCAAAGCGGGCTAACAACTGCTCAAAGGTGATCAGCCTCTTTAATATATTGTCCAGCCTGTCGCCTGATATATAATTTCCTGCCCCCTTGCTCTTAACCTCAAGCTCATTTGCTGAAAGGTCTATCAGGTGCTCCTGCAAGGCCTTCTCATCCTTTATATATCTCTCAGCCCTCCCTTTCTTTACCTTAAAGAGCGGCGGCTGGGCAATATAGATATATCCCTTTTCTATAAGGGCTGACATCTGCCTGTAGAAGAATGTTAAAAGGAGCGTTCTTATATGGGCGCCATCCACATCAGCATCTGTCATTATAATAATCTTATGGTAGCGCGCCTTGGCAGAATCAAAGTCCTCCTTGCCAATGCCTGTGCCGAGGGCTGTAATGAGTGTCCTTATCTCGTCGCTGCCCAGCATCTTGTCAAATCTTGCCTTTTCCACATTAAGTATCTTGCCTTTTAATGGCAGGATTGCCTGATTGCGCCTGTCCCTGCCCTGCTTTGCAGAGCCGCCGGCAGAATCACCCTCTACAATAAATATCTCTGATAGGGCAGGGTCTGCCTCTGCGCAGTCTGCGAGCTTCCCCGGAAGGGAGCTTACATCAAGGGCATTCTTTCTCCTTGTCAGCTCCTTTGCCTTTCTTGCTGCATCCCTTGCCCTCGCTGCATTTATAGCCTTTTCTGCTACCTTCCTCCCAATCGGCGGATGCTCCTCAAAAAACTCTGCTAACTTCTCATTCACCACCGTCTCTACAATGCCCTTTACATCGCTGTTGCCGAGCTTTGCCTTTGTCTGGCCTTCAAACTGTGGATTCGGAAGTTTTATGCTTATAACAGCAGTCAGCCCCTCTCTTACATCATCGCCGATTAATGATTCCTTATCGGTTTTTATAAAGCCGTTCTTCACAGCATAATTATTCACCACCCTTGTAAGGCCTGTCTTAAAACCGCTTAAGTGCGTGCCGCCATCAATGGTGTTTATATTGTTTGCAAAGGAAAAGATGTTCTCTGCGTAGCCGTCATTGTACTGAAGTGCAATCTCAAGGAACATCCCCTTTTTTTCGTCATAAATGGCTATGGGTTTGTGGATGGGCTCCTTATTCTTATTCAGGTGCTCAACAAAGGAGACAATGCCGCCCTTGTAGCAGAACTCCTGCTTCTTTTCCGTGCGCTCATCCTCAAGGGTGATCTGGAGGCCCTTATTTAAAAATGCGAGCTCCCTGAGCCTCTGCGCAAGCGTATCAAAGCTGATCTCTGTTGTCTCAAAGACCTCTGAATCAGGCTTAAAGGTTATTTTTGTGCCGCATTTTTTTGTCTTCCCTGTCTCCTCAAGCGGGCCAATAGGCTTCCCCCTTTTATACTCCTGCTGATAAACACCGCCATTTCTCTTTATCTCAAGCTCAAGCCGCTCTGAAAGGGCATTCACAACAGATACGCCAACGCCATGAAGGCCGCCAGAGACCTTGTATGCCTTATTGTCAAACTTGCCGCCTGCGTGGAGGATCGTCATGACTACCTCTGCAGCAGATTTTTTTTTATCAGGATGTATCTCTGTGGGTATGCCGCGGCCGTTGTCTATTACAGTAACGCTGTTATCTACATGTATTATGACCTCAACCTTATCGCAAAAACCTGCAAGCGCCTCATCAATGCTGTTGTCAACAACCTCATAAACAAGGTGGTGAAGTCCTGATGAGCCTGTGCTTCCTATATACATGGCAGGCCTTTTGCGAACAGCCTCAAGGCCTTCAAGTATTGTTATCTTTTCAGCGCCATAGGTCTCCTGATTTGCTGTCTCTTTTTCTTGCTTCAATTCTCTTTTCTCCCTTCTATCCCTATTTTCTTCTGTCCTCATATCCTTCTGTTATTGCGCCCTCCTTTATCCAATAAAGAGCGCGTCCTGCCTTTTGTGATGGGATGCCCTCTTTTTTTGCAGCGGTGATAAAGACCTGCTCAATATCCATATTAATTATCTGTTCTATTAATGCCTCGCCACGCAGCTCATCAAGCTCAGAGAAGACATCATCTAAAAGTAAAATAGGGTATTCGCCGGATCTTTGTTTATAAAGGGCTGTCTCGCTTAATTTAAGCGCCAGTATAGCCAGTCTGTGCTGGCCCTGCGAGAAGGTTGCCTTTGCATCATAATCATCAAGGATAAATTGAAAATCGTCTCTGTGCGGGCCAATGAGGGTGTGGCCGTGCCTCAGTTCCTCTTCCCTCGCTCCCTGCAGTGCGTCCTGAAACCGCTTTTTTACTGCATCTGCATCTACCGCTCCCTCCCCGGCAGGTATGATCGGAGAATTATAGAATATTGAGAGCCTCTTCTGGCCCCTGCTCAGTTCTTTAAATATCCCCTCTAAAAAAGACCTTATCTCTTCAACAAAGTTCTGTCTCTTTAATAAGAGCCTTGCGCCCTCCTCAATTAACTGGTCGTCCCATGCGGCAAGGAGCCCCTTCTCTGCGCCCTTCTTTCTATCCCTTATATCCCTTAAAAGGTGGTTTCGCTGCTGTAATATCTTATCATATCTGTTGATTGTTTTCAAGTAACTTGGAGCATGGGGAAGGATCGCCCTGTCAAAGTATCTGCGCCGCTCTGAGGGCTGGTCTTTGATGAGAAAAAGGTCGTCAGGTGAAAAGGTAATGACATGGGTCTCGCTTAGAAATTCGCTTGCCCTGCTTATCTTCCTGTTATTAACCTTTACCCTCTTGCCTTTATCATCAAGGAAAAGCGATATGTTTTTGGTCCCGCATCCGCCCTCTACTGCTGCTGAAATGACCGCCTCCCTTGCAGAGGTGTTTATCAGGTTCTTCTCCTCCTGCGTCCTGAAGGATTGAAGGGTATTAATAAAGTGAATGGCCTCTAAAAGGTTTGTCTTTCCCTGGGCATTTTCACCGATAAGGATGTTTATTCCCCTTTTAAAAACAAGGGAGAGCTCAAAATAGTTTCTAAAATTCCTGAGCCTTAGTTCTTTTAAAAACATTAAAGAAGTTGAATGGGGTTGCCCTCACCCTATACCCTCATCGGCATTACCACGCACAGGTAATCTTTGTCTGCCTTATCCCGGATGATGCAGGGGCTTAAGGGGTCTTGCAGCTCCAATATTATTGCATCGCCGTCTACCACAGAAAGGTTATCAAGGATATAGCGGGCATTAAAGCCCATGCTAAGCGGCAGGCCTTTATACTCTACCGGGATATCCTCTGTGGCCTCGCCCATGTCAGGATTGCTGGATGTGCAGGTTAGCCTTCCATCGGATAGTTCAATTTTTACTGCATTGGATTTTTCTCTTGAGAGTATTGATACCCTCCTCAATGCCCCCTCAAGGTTCTTTTTATTCACCTCAATCTTTATCTCATTTTTCTGCGGTATTACCTGCTGATAATTCGGATATGTCCCCTCCATGAGGCGCGAGATGATCTCTGTATTCCCCTTTTTAAATAATACGAGGTTCTTGCCAAAACCCATCTCTATGTTCTCGTCGCCCTCCTCATCAATCAGCTTCTTTACCTCTATCAGGGCCTTTTTAGGGATAATGGCTGTTGTTTCTGCGCCTCCCTTAATCTCCTTTTTAATTACTGCCAGACGGTGCCCATCTGTGCCTACAAACTGTATAGAATTCTTTGTGAGATTTAACAGCGCGCCATTTAATATATACCTTGTATCATTCTCTCCAACTGCAAAGATGGTTTTCTTTATCATGTCTGAGAGTGGCTTCTTCTCTAATGATATCAGCTTTCCCTTTTCTATCTCAGGTATTGCCGGGTATTCTTCCACAGGCGCACCCATCAGTGCAAACAGGCTGCTGCCAGACCTTAGCTCAAACCTCCCGCCTTCTGCAACAGTTATATTAATATCCCCTTCCGGAAGCTCGCGGACAATTTCATACAGCTTCTTTGCGGATATAGCAATCCCGCCCTTCTCCTGTATTTCCCCCTTT
This sequence comes from Nitrospirota bacterium, assembly GCA_016195585.1. Taxonomy (GTDB): domain Bacteria; phylum Nitrospirota; class CAKKRA01; order 9FT-COMBO-42-15; family 9FT-COMBO-42-15; genus JACPZJ01. Next base: position 5,385 of record JACPZJ010000235.1, read on the forward strand.
GCGCTGCTTGCTATGCCGATTTCAAGGTCTGTTGCCGTCAGCCTGATGGCATCCGAGTCTGTTTCTATCTTTATATTGGAAAGGATCGGCATTGTAACCTTTTTTTCCACCACTCCCTGCGCCCTTTGCAATCCCATTAAGAGCTCCTTACGCCCGATCTTTAATCTCATTTTATCTCTCCTTTCCGTTTACTTTGATTTCAATGATTTTATCAATGCCTCAATGGTATTTCTTATCTTTATATCCTTTTCTCTAAGCATCTCAATCTGCCTGCATGCATGCATTACTGTTGTGTGATCCTTTCCGCCAAAGTATTTTCCAATCTCCGGATATGAAAGGCTTGTAAGCTCCCTGCATAAGCACATGGCGATCTGCCGCGGCACCACCAGATTCTTTGTCCTCTTTTTGGACTTCATCTCCAGCAGCTTTATCTGAAAGTGCTCTCCTACGACCTTTTGTATTGTCTCTGCAGTGATTGTCCTCTCATGCTCGCCGATTGTGGCCTTCAGTATCTCCTTTGCAAGGTCAACAGTAATCTCCTTTCCCGTAAGTGAGGAGAATGCCCCGAGCCTTATCAAGGCGCCCTCTAATTCCCTGATGTTTGACTTCACTGTATCTACCAGAAAGAGTATTACCTCTTCAGAGAGCCTGATCCCTTCCCTCTCTACCTTATCCCTTAATATTGCCATCCTCGTTTCATAATCAGGCGGCTGGATATCTGCAATTAGGCCCCACTCAAACCTTGATCTCAGCCTCTCTTCTATATCAAGCATCTCCTTGGGATATTTATCGCTTGAGATTACAACCGGCCTATGCGCCTCATAAAGCGTATTAAAAGTATAAAAGAACTCCTCCTGCGACCTGTCCTTTCCTGCAAAAAACTGGATATCATCAACGAGGAGCATATCCACATTCCTGTATTTTTCCTTAAAAAGATACATCTTGTCATAGCGGATTGATGCTACCACCTCATTGGTAAACTGCTCTGCTGTAAGGTATATAATCCTGACATTTGACTTGTTTTGTAATATATGGTCCCCAATAGCATTAATAAGGTGCGTCTTGCCAAGACCCACGCCGCCATATATAAATAGCGGATTATAGGATTTTCCAGGGTTTTCTGCGACTGCCTTTGCTGCTGCATGGGCAAACTGATTGCTTGGGCCGACGATGAAGTTCTTAAAGGCATATTTTCTGTTGAGCATCCTTTTTTCTTTGAAGAGATCATTTTTTTCTATTAATGCCTCTGGCGCTTCATTTTCTTTTACTGCCCCTATTGTCTCCTTATCAGGAATAAAATTAATCTTTATCTCGTTTTCCTGTGTCAGCTTTGTCAGTGTATCTTTTATCATGGAATAATAATTTGTCTTTAACCATTCACCATAATACCTGTTTGGCACAGAGATATTTAATTCTCCATTTACAAAAGACTTAAAAACGGTCGGTTTAAACCATAATTCATAGGTCTCTTTGTTTATGTTTTTTCTTATTAAATCAAGGCCTTCATTCCAGATGTCCATATTTAAAGTTCTTTCCTATCTACAGGTTATACACAGGTGTTAATAATTGTAAACCCTGTTATTTTTCAAGTGGTTGCGAGGTTTTTTGATGTCTTTTGACTTGTTGCTGTTAATATTTATTATTTATATTCACTGTTTTAAAATTTAACCGAATATAACA
>JACPZJ010000015.1 GCA_016195585.1 Nitrospirota bacterium
GAGAGGCGGCCCGGCGGGTCACCCCGAACAGGGCGAACGGCCGTTCGCCCCTACAAAATCCATAATTATATACCTCATAATAATGTCAATTTGTCTTTTTTTTGCTATTTCTATCCAAAAACAGATAGATACCCAAAAATCACTTCATAAAAAAGAGGGCATAGATATTATTGTGCCTTCGGGGCAATATATGAAGGTTGCTGTGCTTGGCTATAATAATTTTATTGCTGACCTTTATTACCTTAAGGCGCACCAGTATGTCGGCACACAGGAAGTGCGCAAGGCTGATTTTCCGCAGCTCTATCCAATAATTGATTTGGTAACAGACCTTGACCCAAAGTTTCTATCCCCGCATTTTTTTGGCGGTCTTGCCCTTTCATTGTCTGGTATGCATGTAGACGAGAGCATACTAATACTTAAGAAGGCATATAAGATGGATCCTAATGTCTGGCAGACAGGATTTTATTTGGGGTTTAATTATTGGTATTATTTGCAGGAGTATGACAGGGCTGTAGAATATACTTCTAAGGCAGCATCCCAGCCAGGGGCGCCGAGTTTTTTATCTGCCCTTGCAGCCAACCTTTATGCAGAATCAAAAAGACCTGATATGGCAATAGACTTTCTCAAAAATCTTAAAGAAACAACAAAGGATGAGGATGCAAAAAAGGATATTGATTTAAGGATAAAATTAGCAGAGGTTACAAGGGATGCGCAAATATTGGAGGATGCAATGGAGAGATTTAAAAAGAAATATAATAAAATGCCCGCCGCCCTTGATGATTTGGTAAAAAAAGGTATAATAGATAGTATTCCCATTGAGCCGAATGGGGGATACTACTATATAGATTCTAAAACAGGAGAAATAAAGAGCAGTAAAATAGAAGGGAGATTGAAGATACATGCCTTTTATATCCCTCCTGATGTCCAAAAGAAAGTGGAGGAGATAAAGAAGAACAGGGCGATGATAGGAGAGTAAAATAAAATCAAAAATAAAAAATCAAAATGCAAAATGACAAATCAAAATTCAAAGATGATTTTAAAAGACGGGTTTACAGATTTGCTCTTGAAATAATCAAGTTGATTGATGAGCTGCCAAAAGATAAGGCTTGTGATATCTTAGTAATCAATTATTGAGGAGCGCTACCAGCATTGGAGCTAATGTGGTTGAGGCCAAGTCGGCCAGTTCCAGAAAGGATTATACAAATTTCTTTAATTACGCCTTGAAATCAGCGAATGAAACCAAGTTTTGGTTAGGGCTGCTGAGAGATTCAGGTAAAGCCGATAAAGAGAGGACAAATAAACTTTTGTATGAAACAAATGAAATAGCTAACATATTGGCATCCAGTATTCTTACTTTAAAATGGAAAAAGTAATTTTACATTTTTATATGTAATTTTGATTTTTGACCTTTGATTTTTGATTTATAGGGTTTATGCTCAAGATAGAAGAAAAATGGAGGAGTGATGATTGTCACTGAGAGCTTAAGTAAGGTCTTCAAGGTTGGTTTTTGGGGCAGGAGATTCCCTGCCTTAAATGATGTAAGCCTTGAGGTAAAGGAGGGGGAGATATTTGGCTTCTTAGGCCCGAATGGGGCTGGGAAGACAACCACAATAAAAATACTCCTCGGACTTATATACCCAACAGCCGGCAGGTTCTTTTTAATGGGCAAGGAAGGTAATAGTAATTCTGTAAAAAAGGGTATAGGCTTTCTTCCAGAGAATCCATTCTTTTATGATTATCTTACAGGAAGGGAGTTCCTGAATCTCGTAGGACAGTTATACGGCTTAAACAGTGATGAAAGAATAAATAAGATGGACGAGCTTTTCGGCCTTGTGGGCTTAAAGGGCGCAGAGGACCTTCAATTGCGAAGGTATTCAAAAGGAATGGGGCAGAGGATCGGCATTGCACAGGCCATTATGAATAACCCAAGGCTTGTTATCCTTGATGAACCCATGTCCGGCCTTGATCCAATTGGCAGGAAAGAGATGCGGGATATAATCCTAAAATTGAAGGACGAGGGGAAGACAGTCTTCTTTTCAACCCACATACTTCCAGATGTAGAGATGATATGTGACAGGGTCGGGATTGTTGTTAAAGGGAAATTAAAGGCAATTGGAAAATTAGACGAGCTTGTTGGAGATACGCTTCATTCAGTAGAGATTACCGCAGGCGGGCTTTCAGCAGAGGCGCTAAAAAAGATTGAAAAGGTTTCTGACAATATTATTAAAAGAGGCAAGAAGGTCCTGATTACAGCAAAGGACAATGAAATATCCAGCAATATTGTATCTTTAATTCAAAAGTCAAAAGGGGAGTTAGTTTCCCTTGTGCCTCAGAAAAGGTCATTGGAGGAGTATTTTATGGAGAAGGCAGAGAGTGAATAAGCAACTTTAAGCAAAGGAGAAGTGATGAACCCTATTGAGTACGATATAATTATATTTAAAGAGAATAAAACTTTTATTGCGTACTGCCCTGAATTGGATGTATCAAGTTGCGGAGAAAACATTGAGCAGGCTAAAGAAAATCTTAAGACTACGGTTAGGCTTTTTTTAGAAGAGGCTGAAAAGATGGGAACATTAGAGGAGATACTGATTGAATCTGGCTATAAAAAAGATGAATCTGGTAAGTGGTTATCTCCAAAGATTGTTGCTACTGAAGTAGCTACTATGGTATAAAAGATGCCGAGAATAATTCCACTGCCAGCAAGTCGTTTACGAAAGGTTTTTGAAAAAGCAGGTTTTAAGTGTGTACGCATAGAAGGCGACCATTTTGTTTATGTGAAACCAGGGATTTTAAGACCAATTGTCATTCCTGATTGGAATGAAGTTCCTGTTTTTATTATTAAGAATAACCTGAGAACTGCTGGTATTACCAGAGAAGAATATTTTGCATTATTGAATGAGGTTTGAAATATGAAAGTCATGGCAATTGCAGTAAATACCTTTAAAGAGACAATAAGGGACAAGATATTATATAATCTGCTCTTTTTTGCCCTTTTAATGATTGGAAGCTCTTATTTTTTAAGCGAGCTGAGTCTTACAGACCATCAAAAGATTATTGTGGATGTCGGGCTTGCAGGCATCTCCATCTTTGGCGTGTTAATGGCTATTTTTATTGGAATAGGCCTTGTCTCAAAGGAGATTGAAAGAAAGAGCATATACACCATTATTGCAAAGCCTATTTCAAGGTATCAGTTTCTGCTTGGAAAATATTTTGGCCTTTTGATTACGCTTCTATTGAATATTTTTATTATGACCCTCGGCCAGACTATAATGATGTATCTTAATAAGGCATCTATAAACCTCATATTCTTTCAGGCGATTTTATTTATCTTTATGGAACTGGCATTTATTACTGCCATTGCCATATTATTTTCAACCTTTACCACCGCTACATTAAGCGCTATCCTTACACTCTTTCTATTTATAATAGGAGCCGTCCTATTTCTTTTTTGCTATCCTTTATGGCGTTTTATATATTTCTGCCATACTCACCCTCGCCATTATTATATTCCAGAGAAGGGATTTTAAGTAATCTATGATTACACGAAATCAGTAATTTATTGATGTTGCAAAATGGCATTATATCTACTATAATATATTTAAAGAGGATTAGAAAATGCCAGCCACTGAACAGATAGATAAAAAAAAGACATATACCTATGAAGACTATGAGAGGCTTCCAGAGGGCGCTCCATATCAACTTATAGGAGGGGAACTTATAATGGTGCCTTCACCCATTCCGTATCATCAGGATATTTTAAGGATACTGGGGCTTAAACTTGCAGCCTTTGTGGAAGAAAAAAGGCTTGGAAAGATATATTTCGCCCCCATAGATGTTTATTTCTCAGAGACTGATACATATCAGCCGGATATTATATTTATCTTAAAGGATAGATTCAATATCATTGGTGAAAAGAAGATTGAGGGTTCTCCAGACCTTATAATTGAAATCCTTTCTCCTGCAACTGCATACTATGATCTCAGGATAAAGAAGGAGATGTATGAAAGAGGCGGTGTAAAGGAATATTGGATAGTTGACCCAATGCAAAAGACAATAGAGGTATTTATTAATAAAAATGGCAAATTTGAATCCCTCGGCAATTTTAAGGATGTGGTAAAGTCAAGCCTTATTGAAGGATTTAATATAGCGGTAAGAGAGATTTTTAGATAATCAATTTTACTATCAGGCTGTTGAAAAACTCGGATTGCCGTCATTGCGAACGAAGTGAAGCGATCTCGTTTCTATGTAAATCAATAAGTTATAGATTGCGGAGCCTGTTCCGAGCCTGTTTTGAGATTGCTTCGGCTGACTTTGTCAGCCTCGCAATGACAGGCGAGGAATCTCGCTCCTCGCAATGACATGAATGGGCTTTTTCAACAATCTGCTAAGCTGAAAGCAACCTATAGGCTGCTGGTCTGCTGCCTTCCTTGAAGAATTTTCCTACCTGTGTTATTATTAAAATAATGGCTGAGATACAACCCATTGAGACCGCAAAAGAGATTGGTCATAAGGCATTAAAATGGGGCAAATGGGTTTTCCTTTCCACTATACTATCCAAGTCCTTCCAGTTTTTAACAACAATTATACTTGCAAGGCTGCTTCTTCCTGCTGATTTTGGAATTATTGCTATTTCGCAGATAATAATCGGCATTGTGAGCCTCTTTCAGGACATGGGTATGACCCAGGCATTAATCCAGAAAAAGGAGAATATTGAAGAGTCTGCTGATACTGTTTTTTTATTTAATATATTCTGGAGCATGATTTTGTATACCGCAGTTTTTTTTGCTGCTCCTTATATAAGCGGTTTTTTTAAAAATAATCAGGCAGCCATTATTTTAAGGGTTTTATGTTTATCCTTTTTATTCCAGCCCTTTAATATTATTTCAAATGCCCTTATGAAAAAAGAATTTTATTTTAAAAGGCTTTTTAATATAACCTTATGGCCAATCATACTTTCCAGCCTCGCTTCAATTATTTTAGCCTATTTTGGTTTTGGCGTCTGGTCATTGGTTTTGGGGATATTGACAGGGAATTTTTTAATTACTGTTTTAGGATGGCTGGGCATATCATGGAGGCCTGCCTTTAAATTTAATATGGAAATTGCAAAGGATATGCTGAATTTCGGAGGCGCCATTTCAATGCAAAATGTTATAATATGGTTTGAGAATACCTTTGATGATATCCTCGTCGGAAGGTGGCTTGGAACCCCGCTCCTTGGAGTTTACAGATTGGGCTTTAATATTGCTGTGATACCTGCAACTCAGATTGCAGGGCCGATTAATGATGTTGTGTATTCTACATTTGTAAAGCTTCAGGATAATAAAGCTGAGTTAAAAAGGTTCTTCTTGTATATAATAAAGTATATCTCTCTGGTAACATTTCCTATAGGCGTCTTTTTATTTACTTCTGCAGAGATATTTATTATGACATTTTTAGGTGATAAATGGAGTGAGGCTGTTCCAGTTGTTCAATTTGTATCAGTATACGGCACAATCGGCTCTATAACATTTGTAATACCAACATTGACCCGTGCAATAGGGAGACACGATATTTATTTGAGATATTTAATTGTATTTTTATTTGTTATGACGCCGCTCTATATATATGCAGTGCCTTATGGGTTAAAGGCCATTAGCGCTGTTCATCTTTTGCTGGCTGTTATCTTTCTGCCTTATATCTTTAATATTGGAATGGGATTGCTGAATATTAAATTGTCTGAAATAGTAGATAGTCTCTGGGTATCTATTGTAATATCAATAGCGATCGGTGTATC
>JACPZJ010000240.1 GCA_016195585.1 Nitrospirota bacterium
CTGATTAATAAAACCCTTGATGCAATCAGAAATATAGCAGGCCAATTACCACCTTTAAAAGAAATTCATGTAAATGCAAGCCCTGATGGCGAGATTATTATCCTGTTCTTTATAAATTCAGAGGCCCCTCCAAGCCTTGCGAATATCTTTGAGGCGCTAAAAAAAGAGGTTAATGAGATTGCAGGTGTCATAAGCTATGCAGGCCGCAAAAAATGGGAGGTCTTAGGAAAAAATTACATCAAACTTAGGCTCAATGATATTACATATCAGTCCACAGAAGGGAATTTCTTTCAGGTGAATTGGAGACAGAATAAAAATATGACTGACTCTCTTCTTGATCTTGCAGGGCTTAAAGGTGATGAAACAATCCTTGATCTCTATTGCGGCCTCGGAAATTTCAGTCTTCCCCTTGCAAAGAGGACAGAAAGGGTTATTGGGATTGAAAGCGGCTACTCAGCCATAGAGGATGCAAAGAAGAATGCTGAGGCAAACGGAATTCAGAATGTTGAGTTTATATGTGATGATGTAAGAAAGGGGCTAAAGATGCTCCTTGAGAAAAAAGAGAAGGCAGACCTTATAGTCCTTGACCCGCCAAGGGCAGGCGCAACAAAAAAGATTATTGAAAGGATAATCGCCCTTTCTCCGTCAAAGATACTTTATGTATCCTGCAATCCAACTACAATGGCAAGGGACATTGAGATGATACAGCGCGGCGGCTATATCCTCAACAGGCTCCAGCCAATAGACATGTTCCCCCATACCTATCATATAGAGTCAATAGCAGAGCTGATAAAATGCGCTGAAAGTCCTATCGTACATATTTCTTCATCCCCTTTAAATACAAATCATCCCCATAAATATCATTCACCACAATAACAGGAAAGTCCTCTACCTCAAGTCTTCTTATGGCCTCTGTGCCGAGGTCTTCGTAGGCAATTACCTCTGATTTTTTAATCCTCTTTGAAAGCAGGGCGGCAGCGCCGCCAACAGCAGCAAAATAGACTGCCTTATATTTTTTCATGGCGTCAACAACCTCTTTGCCTCTTGGCCCCTTGCCGATCATACCCTTTAATCCTTTTTTTATCAGAACAGGCGAGAAGCTGTCCATTCTGGCGCTTGTTGTCGGACCTGCAGCGCCAATCACCATGCCCGGCGGCGCTGGTGTTGGTCCTGTAAAATATATTATCTGGCCTTTAAGATCAAAGGGAAGCCTCTCGCCGCTCTCTATTACCTCCACAAGTCTTTTATGCGCCATATCCCTTGCAGTATAAACAACACCGCTTATTAAGACCTTATCACCAGTCTTAAGATTCTTTATTACCTTATCTGCTAATGGTGTTGTAATTTTTATTTTTACCATATAATTCGTTGCCTATCAGTGGTTTGCGGCTTGGAACCTTATTTAGTATTTTCCTAAAAACCGCATTTTTGCTTTTTTTGCTCTGGCCTCTAAATATTCTTCTATCATTTTTGCTGAAATTTTCCCGATAATTTTTATTATCCCCTAATAAGGTAAATTTATCAATATGTTTTTCTCTACTAAAAGAGAGATTTTTTGCATCCTTTTGTATGTCCTACTCCCTGCTATCATAAACCATACCTCTTATTATACAGATCAATAACTATCCCCTCCCGCAGGCCGTAGTCGCAGACAGTCATCTCGCTGAACCCGAATTCCTCCATTACTGAAAGAACAATTGCAGTTCCTGCAATTATTAAGTCCTCCCTTCCCTTTTCCAATGCAGGTATATTTAATCGCTCTTCTATTGTTTTGGCCTTCAGGTCATCAAATATCCTGCCTATTGATCTTTTCTTCATCACATAATTATTAATGCGAAGGGGATTATATAGGGTAAGGTTCTGGTCAATGGCTGCGAGGGTTGTAATTGTCCCGGCAGTGCCGACGAATCTTATTTTGGCAGGGCTGTTTAGTATATCCTTTAAGCCCTTAATCTCTTTTTCTATTGCATTTCTTAGTCCTTCAAGCTCTTTATCAGATACAGGGTCTGATTTTACAAACTCCTCGGTAAGCTTAACAACACCCAAGCCTGTGCTTACTGTGTTTAAAACCTCTGCATTCTTGCTCACGATAAATTCTGTGCTCCCGCCGCCAATATCCATAATCAGTAACTCCCCCCTCACCCATCCCTCTCCCCATTGGGGAGAGGGTATTGCTTTTGTTTCCTCTCCCCTCTGGGGAGAGGAGGAAGGTGAGGGGTTAAGCCCTGCCACAACGCCTAAAAATGTCCTTCTTGCCTCTTCCTCGCCAGAGATAATCTCTATATCAAAATCAGTTTCAACCTTTATTTTATCAACAAACTCCCCGCCATTTTTTGCCTCACGCACAGCGCTTGTTGCAACAGCAGTCAATGACTCAACAGGATAGCCCTTGAGTATCTCTCCAAATTCTTTGAGAACATATATTGTGCGATTTTCAGCAGAGGGGATTAATCTTTTTCCGTCTATAATCCCCTCACCAAGGCGGGTTATTCTTCTTTCTGAGCGAAGCTCCTTAAAGGTGTATCTATCCTTCACATCAGCTATCAGAAGGCGGACTGTATTTGTTCCAATATCAATTCCAGCTAAAATACTCATCTAATTACTTCTGCAAGATAAATCCAAACTCCTCCTCAATACCATCTATTTTCAGCTTTATCTTCAGCTCCTTGCCATATTGATCTGCCCTTGAAAAATAAACAAATCCCCTTACCTGCGCATGGGGATGTATCTCTCCCTCAGGCAATGCATAAAGTGCGATATTACTGAAAGACCTCCTGTAAGAATAAAAGAATGGTATGCCAAGGCCAAAGGTAGTATATGTCCCCTCCTTCTCCCTCATGATTATAGTCTCTGTATATGGATAATAGGGATAGTAAGGATAAAAGGGGGAATATTCCCTTGCAAGAAGCATATCGTTTACATTTGCAGGCGGGATTGCATTATACTGATTCCCCTGATCATCAAAGGCCATAAAGTTTTTATATGAAACAGCAACCTTCTGGTCGGTGTCATTCTTTATTATAAAAAAGATAGGTGTGAAATATTCATCAAGAAAGTAGGGATCAAAACGCCAGTCCATTGACCTTGCAGTTATCCTCAGACCGTTCTTTTCTTTGGTTATAATATTATGCTGTGCATCAATAATTCCTTCCTGTTCTGTTTTGGGGATTATCTTTACACCGCACCCTGCTGTTAGAAAAGCAAAGGCTATTAAAAACAATATTACTATTTTTGTCTTCTTCATATTTTACACCCCCTTTTTTTCTTTAAGATACTCCCTTGTCTCCAATATCTCAGTGGACAGCATCTTTTCCGATTCCTCAAGGCGATAGATCTCGCCGAATAATTTATTTAGCTCAGTGTCCTTCAGGATGTCTTTCTTTCCCTCTGCTGCCATATCAAACACCTTCTCGCCAATTTTTTGATAGGTGAGCGTCAGCTCTTTTTTAATCTTTTCCCTCTCGTATTTAAGCTTTAGAATATCAATCTCAGTCACTATCTGTTTAATAATTCTCTTTGAGCGGGATTTAATGCCATCTATCCCCTTTTTAAAATCCTCTTTTATATTATTCCATCTCCGCATCCCGCGCCTCCCTCCTTCTTCCAAAAAGCCTTACGCCTTTCTTCTTGAATAAACCAACAAGTATAATCCCTGAGATAAAACCACCTATATGTGCAAAATAGGCAACACCTCCGCCTTTTGCGCCGATGGTCACTGCGCCACTCAAAAATTGTATTACAATCCAGAAGCCGATTACTATAACTGCCGGTATCCTTATTATCTGTATAAAAAACCCTATTGGCACCAATGTCACTACCCTTGCACGGGGAAAGAGCAGAAGATAGGCGCCGAGGATGCCTGATATTGCGCCGCTTGCGCCGATCATCGGGAGTTTGGAGTCAATATTTACAAATGTATGGGCAAAGACCGCTACAATACCGCATATGAGGTAAAATATTATAAACCTTATGTGCCCCATTGAGTCTTCAATATTATTCCCGAATATCCAGAGATAGAGCATATTCCCGCCAAGATGAAAAAGATCGCC
>JACPZJ010000241.1 GCA_016195585.1 Nitrospirota bacterium
TACTGGATTCCTGCCAGAAACACGCAGGAATGACGAGGAGGGAGATGTGTTTTGAGCATAACCTTTGACTTTACAAATATGATGGCAGATGCAATCGGCGATACCCACGGGATAAAGAGGTCTGAGATAGATGCGCTGCAGGAGAGGGTGAAGGCCATTGACAGGGAATTAAAGAACAGAAGAAAGGATGGAACCCTCCCCTTCTTTGACCTGCCTTATCAGGATATTAAGGATATAATAAAGGCAGCGGACGAGATAAAAGACGGGTTTGAAAATTTTGTCCTGATAGGAATCGGAGGCTCATCACTTGGGCCAAAGGCGCTTCATGCCGCGCTGAACTCGCCTTTTTACAATCAGCTTACAAAGAAAAAAAGGAAGGGATGCCCGAAGATATATTTTCTTGAGAATATTGATCCTGATGGTTTGACAGCGCTGCTTGATGCTATAGATATAAAAAAAACCATATTTAATGTAATTACAAAGTCAGGCACAACAGCAGAGACAATGGCAAACCTTCTTATTGTAAGGGAAAGGCTGAATGCTGAACTTGGAAAGAGAGAGGCAAGGAGGCATTTAATCGCCACAACAGACCCAAAGAAGGGCACATTGAGGAGGCTTGTTGAGAAGGAGGGGTATAAATCGCTGGAGGTTCCTGAAAAGATTGGCGGCAGATTTTCTGTGCTCACGGCTGTGGGGCTTTTGCCGGCAGCAGTTGCAGGGATAGATATCAAAGGGCTTCTTGAAGGCGCGGCATATATGGACAGCCTTACAAGGTCAGATAATATCTGGGAGAACCCTGCGTATATGAAGGCAGGCCTTGAGTATATTGCAGCAACAGCAAAGGGCAGGAATATTACGGTAATGATGAGTTATGCTGATGCGCTCTCGGTTATTGGCGAGTGGTTCTGCCAGCTCTGGGCTGAGAGCCTTGGGAAGAGGATGACAATAGACGGGAAGGTTGTTAATGCAGGCCAGACGCCTGTAAGGGCGATTGGGACAAATGACCAGCACTCGCAGATACAGTTATATATGGAGGGGCCATTTGACAAAACGGTTACATTTATTTGTGTGGAAAAATTCCAGAATGATGTCCTGCTGCCGCGCATCTCTGAAGATGGCGATGCCCTTTCATATCTCGGCGGGCATACAATTAATGAGCTCATACATGCAGAGGGATTTGCAACAGAGCTTGCCCTGACAAAGGAGGGAAGGCCGAATTGCAGGATAACACTTTCTGAAATATCGCCATTTACAATAGGCGCTTTGCTATACATGTTTGAGGTGCAGACTGCATTTGCAGGAGGGCTTTACAATATCGATCCCTTTGACCAGCCGGGTGTGGAGGAAGGGAAGAGGATGACATACGCAATGATGGGAATGCCCGGTTATGAAGAAAAGAAGAAAGAGATTCAGGAGATGGTGAAAAGGGAGAGGCTCACAATCCCCCCACAGGGCAGAGAATAATGATTGACTATGATTATTTAAAAGTGATAATATTTATATTCAATGCTTGACTTAAAATTTGTAAGGGAAAATAGAGAAAAAGTAGTAAGCGAGATTAAGAAGCGGGGCATTGATTTAGACCTTGAAGACCTTATCCGCTATGATGATAAAAGAAAGGAACTTTCAAAAAAGGCGGATGAGCTAAAGGCGCTGAGAAACAGGGTCTCTGATGAGATCGGGAAACTCAAGCGCGATAGTAAGGAGGAGGAAGCAGAAGGCAAGAGAGAGGAGATGAAGGGCATCTCCTATGAGATTAAGGAGCTTGATGAGAGGATCACGCGCTGCGAGGACGCTATCGCAGAGATACTCCTTCTGATACCAAATCTGCCTGATGCCTCTGTGCCTGTCGGTCCTGATGAAACAGGGAATGTAGAGGTTAAAAAATGGGGTGAGCCGCCTAAATTCTCCTTTGAGCCAAAGGCGCACTGGGATATCGGCGAGGCGCTTGATATAATAGATTTTGAGAGGGCAGGAAAGATAACTGGCGCGAGATTTGCGCTGTATAAGGGCGCAGGCGCGCTCCTTGAGCGCTCTTTGATAAGTTTTATGCTCAATCTCCATACAAAGGAGCACGGCTATACAGAGGTGCTGCCTCCCTTTATGGTAAACAGGGCAAGCATGACAGGCACAGGACAGCTTCCAAAGTTTGAGAAGGAGCTGTTTAAGGTTGAATGGGATGACTACTTTCTTATACCAACAGCAGAGGTGCCTGTAACAAATATACACCGTGACGAGATGCTGGATGGGGATAAGCTTCCCATATATTATACTGCGTATACACCATGCTTCAGACGTGAGGCAGGCTCTTATGGAAAGGACACAAGAGGCCTTATAAGGCAGCATCAATTTAATAAGGTTGAGCTGGTTAAGTTTGTAAGGCCTGAGGACTCATATAATGAGCTTGAATCGCTCCTGCTAAATGCAGAGGAGGTATTAAAGAGGTTGAAACTTCCCTACAGGGTGGTTGTCCTTTGCACAGGCGATATGGGCTTTGCTGCGGCAAAGACATATGATATAGAGGTGTGGCTGCCGGGGCAGAATAAATACAGGGAGATATCCTCATGCAGTAATTTTGCAGACTTTCAGGCAAGAAGGGCTAATATAAGATTCAGGCGGGAGCCAAAGGCAAAGCCTGAATATGTGCATACATTAAACGGCTCAGGACTTGCAGTTGGAAGGACACTCGTTGCCATATTGGAGAATTATCAGCAGGAGGACGGCACAGTGATAGTCCCCGAAGCCCTGCGGCATTATATGGGAGGGATGGAACGAATAGTTAGGGATGTATAATTGCAAATTGAAAATTGTAAAATGAAAATTGTAAAATGAAAGAAAATTTGCATTTAAAAATTTTCAATTTAGATTTTACAATGGAGCGTAGCGACACGGAGGGTTAGCCTAACTGGTAAGGCACTGGTCTTGAAAACCAGCGGGCTTTGCCCTTGGGGGTTCGAGTCCCTCACCCTCCGCCAAGAAATTTGCAAAGCAAATTTCACTTATAACTGTTAACCTATAACTATTAATAGGTATGAATTATAAGTTATAAATAGTTACAAAGCAATTCAGTGCGGAGCAATTTTTCACTTATAACTATTAACTTATAACCTTTAACTAAATGACCAGTAACAGCTTTGTATGGGATTTAGGTTTAAAAATTTTAAGGTTTATCAGGATGCGAAGGATTTTTGTAAATTTTGTAGAGGGTTCTGCTGATAATTCAGATATAGAGTTTGCGAGGTTTTTAGGAATATCAATAAGGTCTGTTTATGAAGCAGTTGCTGGTTTTGATTTGGCATTACACTATAAAATGATAGACGATAAATTAAATATAGAAATAGAAGATAAAGCGGAAGAATTGATTAAACAGTTAAGCGGTTTTCGTTCATCATTAAAAAGTTAAGAGTGCTTTAGTGTTATGAGTTAATAGTTATAGGTTAGAAGTGGTTGCGAAGCAACCTATGGAGAGGTGGCCGAGCTGGCTGAAGGCAGCAGCCTGCTAAGCGGCTGTGGGGGTAAAACTCCACCCAGGGTTCGAATCCCTGCCTCTCCGCCAAAAAAATTGCGGAGCAATTTTTACTTATAACTATCAACTTGTAACAAATAACAGTTAAGAGTTAAAAGTTGATAGTTATGAGTTAACGGTATTTGCGAAGAAAAAATTACGGAGTATTTTTTTTCAATTATAACTAATAACTTTTAATAAAAGTCACTAAGGTTATGGGTTAATAGTTATGAGTTATAAGTGGTTGCGAAGCAACCCATGGAGAGATGTCCGAGTGGTTGAAGGAGCACGACTGGAAATCGTGTAGGGGGTCAAAAGCTCCCTCGAGGGTTCGAATCCCTCTCTCTCCGCCAAAAAATTTGCCTTTGGCAAATTTTACTTATAACTAATAAGTTTTAACAAATAGAAACTATAAAGCTATAAAATAATAATGGAGGAAGATAGTATGATGAAAAGATTAGCAATATATATGTCAATTCTTATAATTGCCTTTACAGTTGCAGCCTGTGGCAAGAAAGAGGAAAAGAAGGCTGAGACCAAAGCACAGATTCCTGCACAGCAGGGACAGGAGGGCGCATATACAGGTCCCGGGGTGCCAGGACCGGGGATGACGCAGGGTTCTGCGACAGATCCTCATGGAACAGGTTCCGCGGGCAAAGAGGCGGTTGTATCAGTCCCTGACTTTGTAAAGGGTAAGTGGCGCGGTGTGGTTTTAACCATTGAGGATAAGAAGAATAATAAAAAGAAGGATTATGAGGTTAAACTGAATAGTGAATTTACTATCCCTGACTCAAATATTGTTATAAAGACAGGCGAGTTTTTTCCGTCATTTACGATGGATGATAAGGCATACACCTCAAGGTCTAATAATCCTGAAAATCCCGGGATAAATCTCACTGTTATGGAGAATGGAAAGGAGATATTCAAGGGATGGGTCTTTTCCAAATTCCCTACGATGCACCCGTTTATGCACAATAGATTTGGGATTACACTGAAGGAAGGGGTTAAGGCATCATAAACCACATCCATGCATTTTAAAATTTACAATTTTCATTTTACAATGGAGCAAAGCGACATGCGCCCATAGCTCAACTGGATAGAGCAACAGACTACGAATCTGTAGGCTGGGGGTTCGACTCCCTCTGGGCGCACCAGGAATTTGCCGATGGCAAATTCACTTATAACATATAACCTGTAACCTGTAACTAAGACAACCTTATGGTTGAAGATGATATAAGGTTTATGCGCCTTGCCTTAAAGGAGGCGGAAAAGGCAGCAGAAGAAGGCGAGACTCCTATTGGCGCAGTGGCTGTATTAAATGGCAAGGTCATTGCCAAAGCGAGAAACAAAAGAGAAATATGGCACGACCCTACAGCCCATGCAGAGATTATAGCCCTAAAAAAGGCTGCAAAGAAATTAAAGAGATGGCGTCTTACAGGGGTGACATTGTATGTAACCCTTGAGCCCTGCGCAATGTGCGCAGGAGCAATGGTGCTTGCGAGGATAAAGAGGCTGGTCTATGCCTGTGCAGACCCAAAGGCCGGCGCCTGCGGCACACTTTATAATATCCCGCAGGATATAAGATTGAACCATCAAGTGGAAGTTACATCGGGCGTGTTGGAAAAGGAATGCAGGACACTGCTGAAAGGGTTTTTTAAAGAATTAAGAAATAAGTAGATTTTTATTGTAGTTATAAGTTAAAAGTTATAAGTTATAAGTATTCGCAAAGCGACTTTCGGAGAGATGGCCGAGCTGGCTGAAGGCGCCTGACTCGAAATCAGGTATGGCGATGAGCCATCGGGGGTTCAAATCCCTCTCTCTCCGCCAGAAAAATTGCTTGGCAATTTTTACTTATAACTAATAACTTTTAACAAAAGTCGCTAAGGTTATGAGTTAATAGTTATAAGTTATCAGTGGTTGCAAAGCAACCCTTTGATACCGGAGATCGGGCCCTGCGCAACAGGAGGTTGCGAATCCCGTCAGGTCCGGAAGGAAGCAGCGGTAAGTAACACGAATGTGTGCCGCAGGAAACCTGATCTCCGATATGAAAGGATTGCGAAAAATGGATTTGGGCTTAAATCCTATAGGATTATTAATTAAACACAAAAGAAGGTAAAATGGAATATCAGGTATCAGCAAGGAGATGGAGGCCGCAGCGGTTTGAGGAGATAGTCGGTCAGGGGCATATCACAAAGACGCTGCAGAATGCCATAAAGAATAACCGCATTGCCCATGCCTATCTCTTTTCAGGCTCAAGGGGTGTAGGAAAAACAACTGCTGCCCGCATATTTGCAAAGGCGCTGAACTGCATCAATGGCCCTGCGCCTGAGCCATGCAACAACTGCGATTCCTGCAAGGAGATTACTACAGGCGTCTCTACTGATGTCTTTGAGATAGATGGCGCATCAAATACAGGCGTTGATGATGTAAGGGAGCTGAGGGAGAATATAAAGTATGCGCCGATGCGCGGCAAATACAGGGTTTATATAATAGATGAGGTGCACATGCTCTCAGGCTCTGCCTTTAACGCCCTCCTAAAGACGCTTGAAGAGCCTCCTGCCCATGCCATATTTATATTTGCCACAACAGAGGTTTATAAGATACCTGAAACAGTATTGTCCCGCTGCCAGCACTTTAATTTTAAAAGACTCACCCTGCTGGAGATTATTAATATGCTCCGCTCAGTCTGCGAAAAGGACGGCATTGATATTAATGAGAGTGGCCTTTCTGTTATTGCAAAGGCAGCAGATGGCAGTATGCGCGATTCACTCAGCATCCTTGATCAGGTGGTGTCCTTCTGCGGGAAGAAGGTGGATGAGAAGGAGGCGGCAGAGATACTTGGCATTATAAATAAGGGTATCATAGTATCCTTTATTAACGGCTTGAAGAATAAGGATGCCTCTGCCCTCTTAAAAATAATACGGGAGCTTCAGGATTACGGCCATGATGTAAGGCAGTTCTGTAATAGTCTTATTGAGCAGATAAGGAATATGATAGTTGCAAAGGTGGCGGCAATACCAGAAAATCTGATTGACCTTGCAAAGGATGATGTGGATGAGATAAAAAGGCTTGTGCAGGATTTTTCTCAGGAGGAGATACAGCTTCTCTTTACCATATTCTTAAAGACACAGGAAGAAATCAGGTGGTCGCAATATCCATGGGTTTCTGTGGAGATGGCATCTGTAAGGGCTGTGCATATCCCCTCTTTTAAGGATATTGATAAAGTTATACAATGGATTGGCAATAGCTCAAAGAATCTTTCAGATAATGAGGCTGAGACAGCATTACCCATAATCCCCCTCAATAGCAAAAAAGAGAATCCTGCAGAATCAACAGAAGATCCGGCAGCTTATGCTAATCCGCCTGCAGTAAACTGGGAAGAGTTTGTAAACAGGGTAAAGGAAAAGAAACAGTATATAGGCACCTATCTTGAACATGGGAGGCTGGTGGACGCCAATTCAGGGGAGTTTATCATCGGCTTTAGCAGCAAGGATTCGGTCTTTATTGGGCTTATTGAAAAGGAAGAGAGCAAAAGGATATTAAAGGAGATCCTTAATGATATGTATCATAGGGATATACGGCTAAAATTTGTTAAGATTGCTGCTGAGAGTAATGGGAGTAATGAAGCATCGGAAAAAGAGGGGCCATCGCTGAATCCGCTGGTTCAGGACGCCCTGAATATTTTTGGCGGCAAGATCGTGGATATGCGGAAAATATAACCCCCTCCTAATATCCTCCCCCTTAGCAAGGGGGAGAGTGGTGGGGGTCGAATGTGAGGTGATTATGTCAAAAAAAGTGTTTGGTGATATAATGAAGCAGGCCATGCAGATGCAGGAGCAGCTCAAGAAGATACAGGAGGAGGCAGGCCAGAAGACAGTAGAGGCCTCATCAGGAGGCGGGGTTGTAACTGTAGCTGCCAATGGCAGGCAGGAGATTATCTCCATCAGGATTGACCCCTCTGTGGTGAATGCAAATGATATTGATATGCTGCAGGACCTGATTCTTGCAGCAGTCAATGAGGCCATGAGGAAGGCGAAGGAGATGATGGCAGAGGAGATGAAGGGGCTTACAATGGGCATGAATATCCCGGGGCTCCCGGGTCTCTTTTAGAGGTATTAAGATGGGGCAGGGAGGTTCATTTAACAGGTTGATAGAGGAGCTGATGAGGCTTCCCGGCATAGGCCCGAAGACAGCGCAGAGGCTCGCCTTCTTCATGTTAAAGATGGAGGCACAGGAGGCAAAGGGGATTGCGCAGGCTATCATTGATTTAAAGGATAAAACCCGTTTTTGCAGGATATGCAATAATATTACTGAAGATGAGATATGCGGGATATGCTCTGATGCCGCAC
>JACPZJ010000242.1 GCA_016195585.1 Nitrospirota bacterium
ACAAATGAACCACACACAATAAAACACAAATTAATAGACTATACAACTACATATTACATTCATCTTCAACCAAAAAAATACGAAGAAGAAACAAAAAGAAATAAAGAAAAGAGGAGGGAAACGGATACTTGCGGCGTGCACGCATGGCGTCCTGTCAGGCAAGGCCATTGAGAGGCTTAATAATTCAGTTATAGACGAGATTATTATGACGGATTCAATTCCGTTAAATGATAAATATAAAGAATGTAAAAAGAAGATAACAGTTCTTTCTGTCGCCCCGCTACTTGGCGAGGCAATAAAGCGTATACATCAGGAGGAATCAGTAAGTTCGTTATTTGTATAAATTGGCGTATGAATTGGAGGATTTATAATGCAAAGGATTGGATTAACAGCAGAGATAAGAGAGAGAGTCGGCAAAGGCGCAGCAAGGGGTATAAGACGTGAAGGGATGATCCCCGGCGTCCTTTACGGACAGGGGTCTGCCACTAATATAAGCCTTAACCCTTCAGATATTTCCAAACTTCTACACTCTGAATCAGGCGAGAATACCCTGATTAATTTAAAGCTAAAAGGCAGAGACAAAGAGGCAGAGAAGGTGGCTATTATAAGGGATTTTCAGCTTGACCCGGTTACAGGTAAATTGCTTCATACTGATCTGTTTGAGATATCTATGGATAAGCCGATCAGGATAAAGGTTCCTGTGGAGATAATAGGCGATACACCGGCAGGTGTCAAAGAAGGCGGGCTTTTACAGCATAATGCACGAGAGGTGACGATAGAGTGCCTGCCATCATTGATACCTGACCACATAAAGGTTGATGCATCAGACCTTAAAATAGGCGATGTCCTTTATGTAAGGGAGATCAAGGTATCCGAAGGCATAAGATTTCTTGATGACGGCGGGATGCCTGTTGTGTCTGTTGCTGCGCCGATATCCGAAACAAAGCTTGAGGAGCTCCTTACAGCAACACCTGCTGAGGTGAAAGAGCCGGAGGTTGCGGCAAAGGGCAAGGAGGCTGCAGCGCCTGCTGAAGAGGGCGCAAAGGTTGAAAAGGCTGAGAAACCAGAAAAGGCAGAAAAATCGGAAAAGACAACAAAGGCAGAGAAGCCTAAATAAAAAGATGGTAGCAGAAGGTGAAACTTATTGTTGGTCTCGGCAACCCAGGTAATGAGTATAAACAGACAAGGCATAACGCCGGTTTCATGGTTATTGATGAGCTTGCATCTGTTTATAATATAGCTGTTAATAAAAAGAAGTATAAGTCTTTTTTTGGAAAAGACTCTATAAATGATATAGAGGTTGTTCTTGCAAAGCCGCAGACCTTTATGAATCTAAGCGGGGATTCTGTGGCCCAGATGATTAAAGGGTTCAATCTCAGCGCTGATGACCTTATCATCATATATGATGATATGGATATGGACATTGGGAGGATAAGGATAAGGGATAAGGGGAGCCATGGAGGCCACAGGGGGGTAAGATCCATTATAGATGCAATTGGAACAGATTCCTTTGTAAGGATTAAAATTGGGATAGGCAGGCCTCGTGCTGGCATGGATTCTTCAGATTATGTCCTTACTAATTTCAAAAAGGACGAATTGCCGATATTAAAAGAGGCAATAAAAAGGGCATCAGATGCCCTTTCGTTTTTGATAAAGGGTGATACAGTTGCTGCAATGAACAGGTTTAATAAATAAATCTTATTTAATAATAAGGGAATCTTAACTTTCTGATTTATTAGAATAATTTTACTTGACAAAAAAAATAGTTTCGTTAATATTAGTAGCATTAAATTTTAAAGTGCGTAAGGGTAAGGCGGGTTTAGGCGATCGAGTTGATTGGCGCCAATCTGGCAATGGTGAAGAATAAAGCCCGTGCTTACACATCGTGATAATCCCATCAAGAAAAGAGGTTAATAATATGGAAAACACAAAAATGCTTGTCTCTTTAGTTATTGCGTTTAGCATCTTTGGTCTATTTGTCGCTGCCTACCTGGCCAAGTGGGTGCTGAAGCACTCGACTGGCTCGGAGGCGATGCAACGCATTTCTAACGCCATCAAGGAAGGTGCTGAAGCTTTCCTGCGGCGGCAGAACAAGACGATCATCTTGCTGGCCGCGTTGTTTGCGGCCGTGTTGTTCGTCGGTTACGCATTCATCCGGAGCCATCGCGAGTTCGATCCGGTTGGTACCTCCATGGCTCTGGCCGGCTGGATCACGCTGTCCTTCGTCTTCGGCGCTCTCTGCTCGGTTTTCGCCGGCTATGTTGGGATGTGGGTGTCGATTCGGAGCAACATACGAACTGCTCATGCAGCGCTTTCAAGCCTAAACGACGCGCTTCGTATTGCCCTCCGCGGCGGCGCTGTTTCAGGTCTGCTCGTGGTCGCCATGAGCCTCCTGGGTGTCTCCGGTCTGTACGCGCCCGTCAACGCTATCGGTAACGTTGAGCCCACCAAGATTCCGCTTCTGATCGTTGGCTACGGCTTCGGCGCCTCCTTCGTTGCGCTGTTCGCGCAGCTTGGCGGCGGGATATACACGAAGGCCGCCGACGTTGGTGCAGATCTCGTCGGTAAGGTCGAAGCAGGAATCCCCGAGGATGATCCTCGCAATCCGGCCGTCATCGCAGACCTCGTTGGTGACAACGTCGGCGACTGCGCTGGCCGCGGCGCCGACCTGTTTGAATCGACTGCTGCAGAAAACATCGGCGCCATGATTCTTGGCGCTACACTGGCGGCCACTGCCGACAAGGCCAACATGGGATTCTCGGCCGGCGTCGTAGGCGTCATGATGTTCCCGCTCGTCGCCCGCGCCTTTGGAATCGTCGCCTCGGTCATAGGCATTATGTCGGTCCACATGGAC
Source organism: Nitrospirota bacterium (assembly GCA_016195585.1). Taxonomy (GTDB): domain Bacteria; phylum Nitrospirota; class CAKKRA01; order 9FT-COMBO-42-15; family 9FT-COMBO-42-15; genus JACPZJ01. The sequence goes on from JACPZJ010000242.1 coordinate 2,855, forward strand.
AAGGAAGAAAAGATGGATCCGATGCAGGCGCTGAACCGTGGCTACTACGTCGCGGTCGTGCTCGCGATGGCGGCTTTCGGCGGCGCCAGCCGCTGGCTGCTGTACAGCCCTGCTGCCCCGAATGCGTGGCTGCACTTCTTCGCGTGCGGCATCCTCGGCGTCTTGACCTCGGTTGCATTCGTCTTCATCACGCAATACTACACCGAATACAAGTTCCGTCCAGTGCAGTCTATCGCTGAAGCCTCCAAGACCGGTCCAGCCACGAACATCATCGCCGGAATCGGCGTCGGCTTTGAATGCGTTTGGATGCCGGCGCTCACCATGGGCACCGCGCTCCTCGGGTCGTACTACCTCGGCAAATCCAGCGGCCTGCCGCACGCCGGCCTTTTCGGAACCGCAGTGGCTACCATGGGCATGCTCGCCACCGCCGCCTACATCCTTGCCATGGACACCTTCGGCCCGATCACAGACAACGCAGGCGGCATCGTTGAGATGTCAGAACAACCCGAAGATGTGCGTAAGAAAACAGACCGTCTTGATGCAGTAGGCAATACCACAAAGGCCCTTACAAAGGGATATGCCATCGGCTCTGCCGGTCTTGCCGCGTTCCTTCTATTTCAGGCATACATGGATGAGGTGGCTCAGTATGCCGGTGCAGAGATGCACGGAGTCAACCTGGCAAACCCAGTGGTCTTTGTTGGCGGACTACTCGGCGCTTCTCTTGTATTTGTCTTTTCAGCAATGGCGATCCGTGCAGTGGGCAGCGCAGCCCAGTCCATCATAGAAGAGGTTCGGCGTCAATATGCAAAACTGCCCCGTGTTAATGATATAATTCAATTTCCAAAGGATTTCAAACCTGATTATGCTTCTTGCGTTGATATTGTAACCAGAGCCGCCCTTCGTAAGATGGTCGTCCCGGGCTTGCTCGTGGTTTTATCACCAATTACTGTTGGCTTAATCTTCAAAATATTCATTACAAAAGAACAACCCCTTATTTCTGCCGAAGCTGTCGCAGGATTCCTCATGGTAGCCACTATCTGTGGAATTCTCACTGCCCTATTCTTAAATAATGGCGGCGGCGCATGGGATAACGCCAAGAAATACATTGAAAGCGGCGCTCATGGCGGAAAATATCTTATTGGCCCAGACAATAAAAAGATGAAAAATCCGATTCATGCTGCTGCTGTCGTAGGGGATACGGTTGGAGACCCTTTCAAGGACACTGCCGGTCCATCGCTCCATGTTCTTATTAAGCTTCTTAGCACTATAACCCTCGTTCTTGCACCACTGTTCATATAAGGAGTGTTGTTATGCGAGAAGCAGGTGTGGCTTGTGTTTAACGGGTGGTTTTCCATGAGTCCTATATTATTTTCTGGGAAAGCAATTTAAATGGGTTTAAAATGTGGCATTGTCGGTCTGCCGAATGTTGGCAAGTCAACTATATTTAATGCGCTGACATCAGCAGGGGCACAGGCATCAAATTATCCATTTTGCACTATTGACCCAAATGTTGGGGTGGTAACTGTTCCTGATGAGAGGCTTGACAGGCTTAATGAGATGTATAAGCCAAAAAAGCTCACACCGACTACTGTAGAATTCGTGGATATTGCAGGACTGGTAAAGGGGGCAAGCGAGGGAGAGGGGCTCGGCAATAAATTCCTCGGCCATATCAGGGAGGTAGATGCCATCCTTCATATTATACGGTGTTTTGAGAACCCTGATATTGTCCATGTATGCGGAGATGTTGACCCTAAAAGGGATATTGAGATTATAAATGCCGAGCTAACACTGGCAGATTTAGATACTGTTGAAAAGAAGATCTCCCGTTCTGAGAAGACAGCAAAGGCCGGCGACAAGAAGGCGGTTTCGGAGACGCTGTTTCTAAAGAGGATTAGAGAGATGCTCCAGAGGGGTGAGCCGATAAGGGGTCTGGCTTATACCGATGACGAGAAAATCATCCTGAAGGAGTGCCACCTTCTTACTGATAAGCCTGTACTTTATGTTGCAAATATCTCTGATGAGTATATCGGCAAAGGTAATAAATGGGTGGATCAGGTTCGTGAGACAGGTGATAAGGAAAATGCGCCTGTTGTGGTTATTTGCGGAGAGGCAGAGGCAGAGATAGCAAAGATGGATAAGAAGGAGAGGGCTGAGTATTTAAATGTCCTTGGTGTTTCAGAGCCCGGCCTTAATTCCCTTATAATGGTAGCTTACAGGCTGCTAAAGCTCATAACCTTCTTCACAGTTGGCGAGGATGAGGTAAAGGCATGGACTGTAACATCAGATACAAAGGCGCCGCAGGCCGCAGGCAGGATACATTCTGATATTGAGCGCGGCTTTATCCGTGCAGAGATTATGGCATACGATGATCTTATTCCACTGGGCTCTCATCAGGCAGTAAAGGATAAAGGCCTCTTGAGATTTGAAGGCAGGGATTATATTGTAAAGGATGGGGATATAATAAATTTCAGATTTGCAGTGTAGATTTTTATTGAATGGTTAGCAGCCATAATGGTATACTAACCTCACCCCTTACTCTAAGATATTTTTCTTAGGGTTATTAATAGCCAAAAGGAGGTAGTAATGAAGAGTAACTATGAATCAATATTTATAATTAAGCCAACCCTGTCTGACGAAGAGACAGAAAAGGTAATCCAGAAAATGCGGGACATCATCACCAGCGGCGGCGGAGAGATTGTTAATGTTGAGAACTGGGGAAAAAAGAAGCTGGCCTACGAGATAAAAAAGCATAAAAAGGGGCACTATGTCCTGCTCCATCTCAAAGGTGAAGGCCCCATTATAAAAGAGCTTGAAAGGAATTACCGCCTTAACGATTCTATCATTAAATTCCTGACAGTAAAACTTAAAGGTGAATTTGCCCCTCCTTCACAGAAGGCCCCGGCTCAGGCAGGCACAGCGCCACAGGCAGCGCCTATGGAGGAGGCAAAGTTAGCAAAACAGGCCCCTCCAGCAGGCGCAGAGAAGGAAACATCTGTGAAAAAAGAGGAGAGTTCAGCCTCTTCTGAATAACAAAGTATCATTAAATGTGAGGTAGATACCAATGGCAAGTTATAACAAGGTAATATTAATGGGCAATCTTACCCGTGACCCTGAGATGCGTTATACCCCCAATGGCACACCTGTAGCCAGTTTTGCCATTGCAGTTAATAGAAAATATAAACAGGGTGAAGAGACAAAAGAAGAGGTAAGCTATATTGATATTGTTGTTTTTGGCAAGCAGGCAGAAAACTGCAGCAAATATCTTGGCAAGGGGGATTCTGTCCTGATTGACGGCAGGCTGCAGCAGCGCCGCTGGGAGACAGAGGACGGCCAGAAGAGGAGCAAGCATGAGGTCGTTGCTCAGGCAGTGCAATTCATGCCAAAGAGGGGCGCAGGGTCTGCTCCTGAACCATCAGAGGCTCAGGGTGACCAGCCTGCTGAACAGGCGGGAGATGGTCCGGTTGCGGATGATATTCCTTTTTAGAGGATGAGAATGTCTATTGCGTTTTACTGTAGGGACACAACATGTTATGCCCCTACTTCAATTTAGGAGGAGAATTTGATATATGGAAACAAAAAGGGTATTTCAGAGAAAAAGGGTTTGTAGATTCTGCGCAGAGAAGAGGGATTCTATAGACTACAGGGATGTGCAGACGCTTAGGAATTTTATAACCGACAGGGGAAAGATAATCCCAAGAAGGATTTCTGGCAACTGTGCAAGGCATCAGAGGGCATTGTCATCTGCTGTAAAGAGGTCAAGGCATATTGCCCTTATCCCCTTTGTAGAGAGATAGATATTTTCTACTTTGGAGGGATATTTGCTGTTACATCAAATGCAAAGGGCAGATTAACCCATTTGTAACCAAAATATATATCCCGCAGGATGATGGTTGCAGCCTTTGTCGAAAGGTCAATAGCAGGAAAGATGAGGAGGGCGCTTTTCTCGTCACCGCTTTTTAGAATGAATTGGATGTCGTAGGCAGTCTTCTTTATTATCTGCATCCGCATCTCGCCTTCCGGCTCGCTGCTAAGCATAAAATAAAAATCTGTAACATCTATCGGTCTTATAGGTTTTTCATTTCCTTCAAACATTGCAGACATCATGGGGTTATATGTTATCCTGTCCTTTGAATTATTTATGAACTTTACAGCAAATATTGTAAATTCCTTTCCTTTAGGGAAGTTAATAAAGGGGTTCGGCAGATTCCTTTCCTGATAGTATCTGTTAAGAAGCGCAGGGGAGAGATGCCTTACAGATATAAAGACATTATTGTCCTCAAACACAACTGTATCTGATCTGACTTTATATTTTCCTGAATCAGGCAGCGGTGTTGGTATGATGGAGATCTGATCCAGTGACTTTGGTGTGGCTGCGCAGGCGAAAAATACAAATATTAATGAAAGATATAATGCCAATGATCTGATATCAGGCTACCTCCATCTTCTTTATTATCTCTGTGATAAGCTCTGCAGTATCAATGTGAAGCACTATTATATCATCCGAGTATCCGCCGTCAGAATATTTATAGTCGCCTTCATCAAGGAGGAAGAGGCTGTAGATGATCTCCTTAACCTGAAACTTCAGCCCCCAGAAGAGTGTCTTTGGTGTTATAAAGCCTGCATCAACCATTATCGCCCCTAATTTTCTTCCAGTCTCTTTTAGAATTTTGCCGGCGGTTGTAAGCTGTGATGGCGTGATCTTGCTTGCCCTTACCAGCATCTCGCCAAGCCTGTCTTCTATTAGATTAGAGGTGGCAAATACTATCTGGCCGTCCTTCATATAAATTGCCTTCTCTATCCCGGTATTCTTTATCCTCAGGATGCCTGTCTTCTTCAATCGTAGCAGGTATTCAAGTATCTGCGGAAGGCTATAATCCATTATGTTGCCTGATAAAGATATTTCTTCCATCATATTACACCCTTATTAGATATAATATATCATAGGGCTTTAATTTGTCAATGAATTCCATTATAAAAATCTACTGGGGCTGCTTATGACACAATGCTGAAAAATCTAATTAATTCAATCTGTTATATTCTTGACGAGAAAGGGTTTCTCTGGTATAGTTAATTATATGAAGAAGAAGGTTTCACAAAAGATTAAAATGATTAATCTTAACAGGAAATGGCAGCTTATTTTGATTATTATCCTTTTGATGACCATTGGTCCGAGACCTGATGAGAGCCTTTATACCTCTGCACAGGAAAACCAGCAGGATGAGCCTTCTGAAAGTTACTATGTTGATACCAACCAGCAGGGGATTTTCCCCTTGCCAATGGAACTGAAAGATAATGTGGAATTCTGGAAGAAGATATATACCAAATACTCATCAGACGAGGTTATTATCCATGACAACAGGTATATGAATATTATATACACCAATATTGATTTTGGATACCTTAAGGATGAGGATATCAGTGAGAGGGAGAAGGAGCGGATAAGGAACAGGAAGATAAAAGAGGTAAAAGAAAATTACAAGAGAATGCTTTTAAGATTGTCCAAGAAGGATATGGATATAAATAATCTAAATGATGATGAAAAGAGGATATATGGATTATATGCAAAGATAGAAGACAGGGATAAATTTGTTATGGACAGGAGGGGAAAGAGGATCAGGGCGCAGGCAGGCCAGAAGGAGTTTTTTATAAAGGGCCTGATAGATTCTGGAGAATATCTTTCTGAGATGGAGAGGGTATTTGAGGAATATGACCTGCCAATAGAACTTACAAGGCTTGCTTTTGTGGAATCAATGTTTAATCCATACGCCTATTCCAAATACGGCGCAGCAGGCGTGTGGCAGTTTATGAAGGCGACAGGAAAGAGATATCTGGCAATGAACAGGATCATTGATGAAAGGCTTGACCCGCTTCTGTCTACAGTTGCTGCTGCAAGGTTTCTCACAAAAAATTACGAATCCCTCGGCAACTGGCCGCTTGCCATTACTGCCTATAATCATGGAGACAGGGGGATAATGAAGGCAGTGGAGAAGACAAATTCCTCTCACCTGCCAGAGATAATTAATAACTACAATAGCAGGAGATTTGGCTTTGCCTCCAGGAATTTTTATGCAGAATTCCTTGCCGCCCTTAATGTTGTGAATAATTACAAGGCCTATTTTGGGGATATCCCCATTAAACCGTCATTAAGATTTGATGTGGTGCAGCTTGAGAAGGGCATCTTTGTAAAGGATATTGAAAGGTATTGTGATGTAACAAGGGATGAGATAAAAAGACTGAACCCTGCCTTACTAAAGGAAGTGATAGAATCAAGGCTGTCCTTTCCAAAAGGTTTTATCCTGAGGGTGCCGGAAGGGAAAAAAGAGGCATTTCAAAAAGGGCTTGAGGCCTTCAGCACTAAATATGTTGCAAGGAAGAAGAAGGAAGAAAAAGAGGAAGCGGATAAGATAAAAGGGTTTTTTGGCGATTCAAAAGGGGTAAGCTTTTAATATAACGACAACCATGCATTCTCGTTCTGTTTTTTAGGCACATTCAGTTCATCAATAAGCAAGCGCCTCACAAACTCCCGCCTAAAATTATTTTACTTTCTTAACGACTTGAAGTAAAATATAAATTATAATAAGGCATAAAAGGGAGATAATTTGTGATACCATTAAGAGATGATAACCCAACAAGCACCCCTCCTATTGTTACAATAACATTCATTGCAGCAAATGTGCTGATATTTCTTTATCAGCTTTCATTGGGTGAGGAGGGATATAAGCTCTTTGCCTTGACCTATGGTGCAATCCCGTATGAGCTGATGAATAACATTAATCTGCCGCTTACGCCTTATGT
>JACPZJ010000004.1 GCA_016195585.1 Nitrospirota bacterium
TCCCTGAAGCGGTGATGCCTTCGGAGTTATTGAAAAATCAATATTAACAATAGCTATCAGGACTATAACAGCAGCCACTGCCCCGTATCTGCTTATAATAAGAGGAACACACTTCTCACACCTTGAATATACAAGATAGATAAGACCTGCTATGGTAATGAAAAAGAGAATAAAAAAGAAGGGCATAAATACATTAAGATTAAACGGCCTCATCATCTGGCCGAGCATTGCGCCCATCATCCCGCCCATCCATCCTGCCATAAGCCCTTCCATTATGCCCATAAAACCGCCAAACCTTCCGATTGGCACGCCAAATAAAATGCCGATAATGCTGCCAATCATCACGCCTGCAAGGAAATTGCCTGTTGGAAGAAGTATGAATGTGCCGACTGTAACCCCTGATAGCATACCCATTGTCATGCCAGCCATCATCCCAAGCATCTCGTCACCCTTCTTTACCAGCCTGTATATAATAAGACCTGTGATGACAAGGGCAGCAATCGCGATAATCAATGCGCCATAATATGGACCTGTCATTCATTTACCTCCTAAAATATAACCTAACATCTTTACAAACAGTTGCCATGATAAATTCACAAAATCAAAATGCAAAATTAAAAAAGTAAAATGACAAATCAAAATTCAAAAACTTTAAAAGATAATAATTCTTTATTTCTGAATTTTACATTGTATTTTTGATTTTTGACATTTAATTTTTGATTTTTAAAATATAGTAAATTGTATACTCAAGCCCCTTTTTTGTTCAGAAAACGAGTTTTATTAAGAAGTGCTATTATAACCAGATACACCACCCCTCCCCATACAAAGAGGATTGCCGTAAATATTAATGCTTCTTTTAAAGGAAAGCCGCCCCTTGTAAACTGATACCACTTGCCGCCGAGCCTTTGGGGAATGGTGAGCATTGCCTCATCACCGTAGCGTTTATAAAAATATTCAACAATCTCCTCTTTTGTAAGGCCTCCCTGCAGTTTCTGTCCAATCATGTCCTTCCACTCCAAACCACAGCTCATGTGGCAGTCTTCAAGAACCATTGGACATTCACATGGGCAGGCAAGGTTATGGGAAATCCCAAGCACTGTATTGCCTCCTGCCTGCGGCCAGAAGATATATTTAAAGCCAAAGAAAATGGCCACAAGGGCTATTGAAAGAAGATATATTTTTATCTTTTTTGATGCTGGCATTTTGTCTTTAACCTTTTCTTTAGATTAACCCTTTTTCACTTGAACCCTTGACCACTGGACCCCTTGAACCCTTTTTTAAAAAACCTATAAACCCCAAAACCCACTATAATACTTAAACCTTACATCCTGATTTGCAGGGATATCCTTAATTGAGTAATGGTATTGGTTAAAATCACTATCCCTTGTCTGTTTTGATGAAGCAGGTGCAATAGAAAAATTAGACGAACGGAGCGGCTGCTGGATATTTACCTCAAGATTCATAATATCATATCTTGACTGGATTACATATTCAAAGGACTTATCCTTTCCCCTTTTAAATGGGCTGTATTGAAAGTCTATGAAGAAATCTCCGTAAGGAAGGCTCATTACAGCCTGATTGTAATTATCTCTTTTTTCAATATCATAAATTTGGCAGAAGTGCTGTCCCTTTGGCGAAAGGGAGCAGGCATCTGTGAGCTTATTCACACCCTTTGGAAAGATAAAGGTTATAGCGGCTGGAAAGGCGTCCTTGTTTGCAAACCGGCCTTCATACACAACAAGCACGTCAGGGGTATCATACTCTGGCCATACTGATACCTTCATCCTGCCAATCTTCAGCGCCTCTTCTCCATATAGTGGAGCAGGAATTATGAAAATGGAAAATAAAAGAAGGGTTAAAAATCGTTTAATCCCCATAATAGAAATATATTTTATTATATTTAATAATCCCATGCAATCACAAAATAAACTTTGCCATTGAAAACCTTTTCTTATTAATGTAATATCTATGCTGTGGGGATTATTGTCCTTTAATTTTTCCTCATCTAATAAACACATAAATAAGGAGGTCTTCTATGAAAAATGCAGCAAAATTTATAGCAATTTTTGTTTCATTAGCCATCCTCTCCGGCTGTTTTGTAACTACAGGTAAATATCAGGATAAGGTAAGAGAGGCAGAGAATTATAAGAGCGCTCTGGATAAGGCAAAGGAAAGGGTAGCTGTCCTTGAAAAGGAGATTGCATCTCTTAATGAGGCCATGAAGGCAGGCAAGGATGCCCAGTCCAAGATCATCGCTGATCTGATGCAGAAAAACAAGGAGCTTATGGAGGCAAAGGGGAATCTGTCAAAGGAGATGGAGAGGCTGAGCAGGGAGAAGGAGGAGGCAATTGCAAAACTGAGGTCTACCTATGACAACCTTGTAAAAAACCTGCAAAAGGAGATTAAAGAGGGCGAGATAAAGATTACACAGATAAAAGACAAGCTCTCTGTTAATATGGTGGAGAAGATACTCTTTGACTCAGGCAAGGCAGAGATAAAGCCAAAGGGAAAAGAGGTATTAAAAAAGGTCGGCGATATATTAAAAAGTGTGCCTGATAAACAGATAAGGATAGAGGGCCATACAGACAATGTCCCCATCGGCCCCGGTCTTCAGGCAAAGTATCCCACCAACTGGGAGCTGTCAACTGCAAGGGCAACCACAGTGGCAAGGTTCCTGCAGGATAAGGCAGACATTGACCCTAAGGTTTTGGTTGCAGCAGGATATTCAGAATACAGGCCTGTTGCCGCAAATGATACTGATGAGGGCAAGGCGCAGAACAGAAGGATAGAGATAGCCCTCATACCGATTGATATAGACAGGGTATTAGAGGAAAAGTAATTTGGATGTTATTACAAGCCATACAAATGCAGACTTTGATTCCCTTGCATCAATGCTCGCAGCAAGGAAGTTATACAAAGAGGCAATACCTGTCTTCTCAGGCGCGCAGGAGAGGAATGTCCGCGTCTTTTTCTCAAAGGTCCCGGAGAAAAAATTTGGCATAGAGAAGATCAGGAATATTGACCTGAATAAGATTACAAGGCTCATTATCGTTGATGTAAAGACGCCTGACAGGCTCGGGAGATTTGCCGAAATACTTAACAGGCCTGATTTAAAGATTCATGTCTATGACCACCATCCTCATACAGAAGGAGATATCCATGGGGAAATGGAGGTCATTGAGCCTGCAGGCGCAACAACAACAATACTAATAGAAAAACTCATAGAGAATAAGATTGATATTACATCCGAAGAGGCAACCTTCCTTGCGCTCGGGATATATGAAGAAACAGGCTCTCTCTCATTCACATCAACAACACCGCGCGACCTGCAGGCAGCAGCCTATTTACTGTCTAAAGGCGCTGACCTGAATCTCGTTTCAGACTACATAATAAAAGAGCTTGATGCTGAGCAGATAGAAATATTGAATGACCTGCTTCACTCTGCAAAGGAATTTTATTTTCACGGCATCAAGGTCATCATTGCCATTGCCTCTACAGAAAAATATATAGGCGAACTTGCCCTTATCACCCATAAGATGAGGGATATGGAGAACATAAATGCCCTCTTTGTTGTTGTGCGCATGGAGGACAGGATACATATTGTGGCGAGGAGCCGCATACCGAATGTGGATGTGGGCGGGATACTAAAAGAGCTCGGCGGCGGCGGACACTCCACTGCTGCATCTGCATCTATAAAAGAGCTGACTATTGTGCAGGTGCAGGAGAGGCTTCTTGATATCCTGAACAGAAAGGTTACGCCGACAAGGGTTGCAAGGGATTTAATGACAGCGCCGCTTAAAACCGTGCAGATAGACAGCACAATAAAAGAGGCAGAGAAGATAATGACACAGTACGGCGTGAATGTCCTGCCTGTGCTTGATAAGGATATATTTGCAGGCCTTGTGTCAAGGGAGATGATACAGAAGGCCATCTTTCACAACCTTGAAAAAGCAAGGGTCTCTGACTTTATGTATACTGAGATGCAGAAGGCAGGGCCTGACACACCCTTTAGCAAGATAGAGTCCGTGATGGTTGAAGGCAATCAGAGATTTATGCCTGTTGTTGAAGGCGACAGGATTATCGGCGCCATTACACGGACAGACCTCCTGCGGACGCTCCATGATGATATATTAATGAAGCCTCTGGGCGCAGAGGAGCTGCCAAAGGGCTTTCATTATACATACAGCAGAAATCTAAGGCACCTCCTGAAAGAGCGGCTCCCTGCTAATATAGAAAAATTGCTGAGAGACATCGGCGAGGTTGCGGAGGAGGCAGGGATGAATGCCTATGTTGTCGGCGGATTTGTCCGCGACCTTTTGCTCGGCCATGAAAATTTGGATATTGATGTTGTGATAGAAGGCGACGGCATTGCCTTTGCAAATAAGCTCGGAAGACGTTTTAACGCGAGGGTAAAGGCGCATCAGAGATTTGGCACTGCGGTTGTAATACTCCCTGATGATTTCAGAATAGACATTGCAACTGCGAGGACAGAGTATTATGAGTACCCCACTGCCCTTCCTACTGTTGAACTCAGCTCCATAAAGAAAGACCTCTACCGCCGCGACTTTACCATCAACACACTCGCAATTAAGCTCAACAAAATGGATTATGGAAATCTCATTGACTTCTTTGGCGGCCAGCGGGATATAAAGGAAAAGGCAATAAGGGCGCTGCATAATCTGAGCCTTGTTGAAGACCCGACAAGGGTCTTTCGTGCAATAAGGTTTGAGCAACGTTTTAATTTTAAGATAGGCAAGCACACACAGAATCTGATAAAGACCGCTGTCAGGATGGAGCTCTTTCATAAGCTGAGCGGAAAGAGGGTTCTTACTGAACTAAGGCTTATCTTTGAGGAGGCAGAGCCCATAAAGGCCATAATGCGTATGGCAGAGTTTGACCTGTTGAGGTTTATACACCCTGAGATTACCGTTAAAGACAAAAACATCCGCCTCTTTGAAAGGATAAAGGAGGCCATTGCATGGTTTGACCTGCTATTTCTGAATCTTCCAATAGAGAAGTGGCTGATATATTTCATAGGCCTGCTAAACGGCCTGAGTAAAAGGGATATAGAGGATGTGCTAAAAAGGCTCGCTGTGCCTGAGAGGTTTGCAAGAAAACTCATTGAGGCAGCAGAGCGCTCTGAAAAGGCATTGTCAGAATTCTACAGGCATAAAAAGATGGAAAACAGCAGGATATACCGCCTTCTCCATCCCCTCTCTACAGAGACAGTAGTATTTATGATGGCAAAGGCAAAAGAGGAGGCAGCAAAGAAATATATATCCTTGTATCTTACAGAGCTGAGAAAGATAGGACTCTCCATCACAGGCAATGACCTTAAAAAACTTGGGATAAAAGAGGGGCCGCTATTCAGAGGCATACTTGAAAAGGCATTTGAAAAAAAATTAAATGGCATGTTAAAGACAAAGAAGGACGAATTGAAATTTGTAAAGGGATTAAAGAGTGAGTAAGGGAAGCAATAGATATCTTTTAACAGGCCTGATAATCCTCTCATCCCTCCTCTTCTTTTATAAGCTCGGGTCATACACCCTCTTTGATGTTGACGAGGCTGTATTCTCTGAGGCAGGGAGGGAGATGCTGGAAACAGGCAACTGGCTCACCCCGCAATATAATTACATAAACAGATATGACAAGCCTGCCCTTTTTTACTGGCTTATGGCATCGTCTTATCTTGTCTCTGGCATAAATGAATTTGCTGCACGGTTCTGGTCTGCATTAATGGGTGTGTTCCTGATTGCCGCTACATTCATTTTTGCAAGAAGGATTAATGGGGATAGCTACGGCCTCTTAAGCGGGCTTATACTTGCCACATCCATTGAGATAATAGTCCTTGCCCACTCTGCTATTACTGATATGACATTAACATTTTTCATTGCCTCAGGCCTCTATCTCTTTTTCATAGCTATGGAAGAGAAAGACAAACGGCTCTATCTTTTATCATACTCAGCAATGGGGCTTGCTGTGCTCACAAAGGGTCCCATAGGCCTTGTTATACCTGCAATGACCATTATCCCATACCTTCTGCTGACAAAAAAATTCAGGGACACACTAAGGGATGCACGGCCCTTCTTTGGAGTGATAATCTTTTTGGCCATTGCCCTTCCATGGTATATACTTGAAATAAGGGCCAATGGCTGGGAATATATCAATGCCTTCTTCTTCAAGCATAATATAAACCGCTTTACCAGCGTAAACTCAGGCCACAGCGGCAGCATCCTGTTTTACATACCTGTTATACTCACAGGCTTTTTTCCATGGAGCCCGTTTCTTCCTTATGCCGTTTATAAGACAGCGCCGCGTGGTTTAGCAGAGATGGATACAAAGGCAAGGCTCGCACTCTTTTCAATAATCTGGTTTTTAACAGTACTGATATTTTTTTCCTTGTCGCAGACAAAACTGCCGAATTACATAGCATCGCTCTTTCCGCCAATGGCATTAGTCGTTGCAATGCTATTAAAGGATTTCTTAGAAGATAATCCCCCCTTCCCCCCTTTACTAAAGGGGGGTGAGGGGGGATTATCAAAAGGAGTAAGATATTCTGCCATCTTCTTTGCACTCTCCTGCCTTATCCTTGCTGCTATCTTTGGCCTTGCGCCAATGATATTAAACAGGATACATCCCATATTGCCTGATGGATTCTCTGAGATGCCTATTACAATCGGCAGGTGGCACATTGTGATCTCAATACTCTTCTTCATATCAGGGATAACCTCTGTTATTGCCTTTTTCAAAAATAAAAAGGGTGTTGCCATCGGGATAGTCGGCCTTACAATCTCAATATTCATATTAATCACGCTCAATCTTGCCATGCCTGCTGTGGACAGGCTTGTTCAACATCCCCTGAAGGAGGTCGCACTATTTATAAGGGAAATGGGCGAGAAAGACAAGAGGATAGCGACATATGGTATAAACAATCCGAGTATCCTCTTTTACTCAAGGCAGAAGGCATTTATCCTGAATAGAGGCGAAAAAGAAAGGCTGAATGCAATGGCAAATGAAGAGACGCCATTATATGTAATAACAAAACTCCCTTATGCAAGAGAGGTAAAAGAGGCTACAGGGATGCGGTATGCCGGCCAAAGGGGCATCTACATCCTTTTGACGAATAACCCTGCACAGTGCGATTTGGATAAGAAAGATGGAAGATAAAAAAATCTTAATAAGGTCTGCCCTCATTATAATATCTTTTTTGCTGCTCTTGCTCCTCTTTGCACAGGACTACACGATACGGGGATATGTAAAGACAAACATAAAGGCAGGGGAATGGGAGTCAACTGTTCAGACACTCAATAAATTCGGTGATGGCTGGATTCAGGCGGTTATCACAATTATTATGATATTTGCCGGCTATTTTAAGAAGAAGGCGAATTTGCTAAAAACAGGAAAATACAGCCTGTTTGCCATAATTGCTGCAGGGATTGCAGTCCAGATAATCAAGCACATCATAGGGAGGCCGCGGCCGACACTGACCGATGCAGGGGTCAGCAACTTTGGCCCTTCAATTTCAATAGGCCTTGACTCTTTTCCATCAGGACACACTGCATCGTCATTTGCGCTTGCAGCGGTTTTATCATCAGCATATCCCAATGGCAGGTACATTTTTTATTCACTTGCTGGAATTGCCGGCCTATCAAGGATATACCTTGACTCCCACTTTGCCTCAGATGTCTTTGCAGGCGCAATTCTTGGCACAGCAGTGGGTTTGTTATTTGTCTGGAGGATGATCAGACAGCCACACCAGCAGTAAAAATAAAAACAACGATTAACTTGTGTGGATATTCTAATCCCTCTAACTTATTCCTTTTCCAATATTATTGAAAATTCTGTTGTCCGGCCTTTTCTTACTGCTATCTTCTGCACAACATTTTTAAAACCAGACAGCTTGAAGCTTGCTGTATAAGTCCCGGGCGCAAGGTCAATGGTAATAGGGGATAGGCCGTAATAGACATCATCTATATAGACCTGAACCTTTTGTGGCACAGTGTCCAGAACTATTCTGCCTTCATTGCTTAATATAACATCTTCCCTAACAGGCTCTACTGACTGCGGCTTTGACTTTTCTATGACTGAGGCAACATCAGTCAGTGTTTGTTTCACAACTTTGGCGAGAGAGGATGATATATATTTGGATATGGTCCCCCTCGTGTTGCCCATAACCCCGGCAAACCTTTCATTTTTTTCTTCAGCCTTGCCTGTCCATAAGATGCCGTTGTTTTTAGCATCTATTAACCTTGTTTCTATCTCTATCTCAATACTGTCTTTAGCCTCAATATCAAGTTTAAAAACCTTTACAGAACCCTCTATTAAAAAGTCTGCATCTGACGATTGGGTGTTGTTATCTGCAGCCACGACTTTAAAACCAGATAGTATAAGCTGCTCTTTGAACGCATCTGTCACAAGGTCTGCTGGTTTTCTTTCAAGAATAAGTTCAGCAGAGTCTATTCCAAAAACAGTTGCTTTTATATCGCCTATTTTATTAGATGGATTTTTTCTTTCATCCTTGTATGGAACGATAAGAATCTTTAGAGGCTCTTTTAGAGAAATGGCCGATGCCCCGGGTTTCGGATCATAGTTTACAGCAAGGGGCATGGTGCATCCAGATAAAATAAATACAAGCCCTAAAAATAATATGTTTTGAATTTTGCATTTCATATCAATAAATGAAAAGGGGAGGGTTAACCTCCCCAAGCGTTTGAGATCATTCTTCAACTTAGAATGCAGCAAACAACATAAGAGTGGTAAGCTGTTTTCCATCTGCCTCTCTGTTATTTGCCGGAAGCTTATAGTAATTGCCGCCTAAGATAGAATGGTCTAATTCTAACCGCACATTCTGTGCTAAGTGATATGTTGCCCCAAAGGTAATTGCATTTTGTTTATAATTATTGGCAGTTGCTCCTGAGGCGCTTCTATCCTGACCTGCGAGGTAGCCTACTGATACACTTGCCTTACGTGGAATCACGCCCAATTCAGCCAGCACAGACCATGCCATTTTGTCCTTGTTTGTGCTGCTGTTAAACAAATTTGCAGTTCCGCCTGCATTGGATTTTTTTGCATCTCCTAATGTCAGATAAACACCCACTGGCAGCCCTGTATTCTTATAAATACCGAATGGCAGCCCTACATAGCCCTGGGCCTGGGCATCTATTGCCCATGCATCTGCATGGGTATAAGTATCGCCTCCTGATTTCCCTGTTCCACGCCAATACTGAGCGCCTGCGCCAAAGTCCCAGCCCATAAACTGCGGTGTTGCTGCAACACGGACATAGCTCATGTAAGGGCCAAAGTCTGTTGCGCCGTGAAACGCCAAGCCCTCTGCCTTAGCTGTATCTGCGTCAGTTGTTCCTATATATCTTTGCGCCGTTGTCCACTTTGCATGCTCAAGCACCCGCTGCATTGCAATTGCGCCGGTATTTAAAAGCTCAAAACCATAAGAGGCCCCCAGCGCATCTGTGGTAAATGGAATGACGCTCAGATTTACAGGACCAACACCATATACAATGGGCATTTTAAAAGATGTAAAAAGGTTAGTTTCAGTGACTGTAACTGTGTCTCCAGCACTGTCAGTAACTTTCGTCTCACCCGGTGTTAAGCCAGCCTCTAATAAAAACCCTATATGCTCGCCTGCTCGGCCGCCTATTAACAATGCCGCCTCATCAGGAAACTGCAGCTCTCCCTTATTTGTGCCTTTGCTTCCATTGGTAGGACCAGTAGCGCCATCATTGTCTTTGCCATTTGTCTTCTGATACCTTACCTTAGCAACCAATGAGGCATTCAGGGTTGATGGCAAAGAGAGAATCTCTCCTTCAATCAGGCTCTGACCGCCTATCTGCGTATAACCGCCTGCCTTGAATGCCCTGCCGTATGCATTCAATTCAGGGAAATGCTGGAAATGACAGATGGCGCAGGCCTGGCCTGTTTGGCGGGCAAAGGCCGGAATCGCATTGGCCTTTGGGATAAGGAGCAGCGAAGTGATGAGAAAAAAGAGAAATACAGCCAATACAAACAACATACTTTTTTTCTTCATATTTCCTCCCTCTTGTTATATGGTTAATATTAAATTCTTAATATAAAATATAGCAGAAGCTATTGGGATTATCAAGAAAACCCTTGAGGAATTTTAAAATTTTCTATTTGTCTTTATTTGTCTTTATTTGTCTTTGTTTGTCTTTGACTTCATGAAATAATTGTGATATGTTTTATAATTCAGAAAATTTTTTAGCCGCATAGCAAGCAAATGGGTATATGTATTTGTTGTATATCTTCATAATGCAAGCGGAAAATGGCAGGCAACATAGTGGCTTGTGCCTGTCTCTGTTAATTTGGGTTCGTTTTGCGGATCAGCGCATTCTTTTGGATTGCCCCGAGCCTTAAACACCTCGCACCTCGGATGAAAGCGGCAGCCTGTAACAGGCCTCTCAAAATCAAAGACCTGCCATGTAAGGCCGTTTGAAATTCCCTTTTCACCTCTATTTGTTAATGATGACCATAATACATTTGTATATGGATGCATTGGCCTCTGGGCAATCCTGTCAGAAAGGCCCATCTCAACTATTTTACCCATATACATAACAGCAACCTTATTGCTTATTAATTCAACCATTCGCAGGTCATGGGAAATAAAAAGATATGAAAGGCCCAATTTCGCCTGCAGGTCACTAAGCAGGTTGATTATCTGCGCCTGAATGGAGACGTCCAGCGCACTCGTCGGCTCATCTGCAATGATAAGCCTTGGCTTAACAGCAAGCACTCGTGCAATCCCCACCCTCCTTTTTTCACCGCCTGAGAGCTCATCAGGGTAACAGCTCAATTTGCTCTTTTTGAGATTCACCTGATTCAGCAATTCAGATGTCCTCTTGTTTATCTCACTATAATCAAAATCATGATAGACAGTAATTGCCTCTCTTAGTATATCCCGCACCCTCATCCTCGGATTTAAGGCAGCGTCCAAGTCCTGAAATATCATCTGCATCTGGCTGCGAAGATTTCTCAATTCACTTTTTTTGAGTTTCAGTATGTCAGCGCCATCAAATATAATTCTCCCGTCAGTAGGCTCCATCAGCCTAAGTATGAGCTTGCCAATGGTCGTCTTACCGCAGCCGCTCTCGCCAACAAGGCCCATTGTCTCCTTTTCCTTTAAATAAAAACTCACATCATCCACTGCCGGAATCAAATTATCCCCTTTTTTAAAAAAGGAAAACGGGCCTGATGGATGAAAATATTTTTTTAAATTTATGACATCAAGTATTGTTTCTGACATATTAACCTTTTTTGTATAGCGGCACAATTGTAGTAGGGGCGAACGGCCGTTCGCCCCTACATTATTCTTCCGCCAGCCAGCAGCGCATTAAGTGCCCCGTCCCTATCTCTATCATCTCCGGCTCAGATTCCTTGCATTTGTTCTTAATCCTGTCGTTCTTCAATGTGCAC
>JACPZJ010000021.1 GCA_016195585.1 Nitrospirota bacterium
AGCCAAAGCACTTAAGATTGCACAGCATTGACGGACTGATTACAATAAAACCCGGGGGATAAAAACCATTTTTATCCTGAAATTCTTTTCTCTTATTCGTGCCGAGGAGGAGCTGGTTTATGAAAAAACTCTTTACAAGCTGCTGCCTGTGGGCAGGGTGCGTCTCCCTTAAAATCTTTTTTGCTACGATAAGGCTCGGATGGCCTGATTGGAATAGCTCCCTTATCCATCTTATTATCTTTATATAGTAATCCTTTTTTGCCAGCCTCTCTGCAAGATATGTAAACTTTATTAAAACCACATCAGGGCTATTCCCAACCATGCTTAGCATGGCGACCATAATCTTTGTAATGGTATAATTCTTCAGGCGCTGGTAATAACTCATTACTCCCTGTACTCCTTTCAAGGTTCAAGTCAGGCAGTATGCCTGACCTATTTTTTTATGGAATCATATAACCTGTTAATCTTTCACACAATTTTATATAAACCTTCCCCCTTAGTCAAGTTTTTTGTTTTTGTCAGATTTTTTTCTTGATTTTTCCGCCTTTCATTGTATATTAGTTAATAATAAATAATTATTGACAAAACCCCACACTGCCGGCGGGCCTAATCTGCACGACACCTGAGCAAGCTACCTTATAGTATTGAGTAGGGGTAAGTATTGGAAGGAGGTGAAGGGTTCGTATAAAAGGCAGCGCCAATAAGCAGTCCAACCTTTTATAAATAAAGGAGGAAAAATCATGAATCACGGCCGTAAGAACATTGTATTTGGTTTTTGCTATCTCGTAATACTGTTAATTATGGGAATGTTTCTCGCTATTAAACTCAAGGACACTGCATGGGCAAAAGAGCCTTTTGCATTTCCAAGGGTGGTTATCCGTGCAGCCCATGCTCATGGGAATCTTGAATCTGTATTAAACATCCTTATCGGGCTTCTTGTTGACAGGATCAGCGTAGGAGACGGCCTAAAGAAGACTATCAGTATACTCATGATTATCGGGGCCGTCATGCACTCAGGCATGCTCCTTTTAACACCGCTCTTCCCCGCCATCTCAAACCTTGCTGTTGTCGGGGCTATAACACTTGTTATAGCAATTGCCCTTATGGCATACGGCGCTATAGCAGGCATTGAGAAGAAATAATCGTGGAAAGGGGGCGCCCTCTATTTAATATTGAGTATGCCCCCTTCCCTTTTGCTTTTAAGTTGACATCTCCCTTCCCCTCCGCTACATTAATGCCATGAAACTTGAACTAATAGTCCCTGTAAAGAGAAAACAGAACTGGAAGCGTAATTATCAGATTGCCCCTTTAGGCATGATGTATGTTGCTGCACTGACACCTCCTGATATTGATGTAACAATTACAGATGAAAATATAGAAACAATAGACTTTGATAAACCTGTAGACCTTGTCGGCATCACCTCTATGACCGCTGAGATAAACAGGGCATACGAAATTGCCGGTGAATACAGAAAGCGGGGGGTAAAGGTTGTCATGGGCGGCATCCATCCATCCCTGCTTCCAGATGAGGCGATACAACATTCAGATGCTGTTGTGGTGGGCGAGGCAGAAGGCGCGTGGCATGATGTGATAAATGATTTCAAAAAAGGCAGGCTTAAAAAAACCTATTCATCAGAGACCCGTCCCTCTCTTGAAAACATGGTCTTACCGAGAAGGGATATTATAAAAGGCAAGAGATATCTCACCTCAAATATTATCCAGACAACAAGAGGATGCCCCTTTTCATGCACCTTCTGCACAGTAACAAAGTTCTTCGGCAATGCTTACAGGTGCAGGCCCGTAGCAGATGTTATCAGAGAAGTAGAATCCCTTGATGGCGACTTTATAGTATTTATTGACGACAATATACTCGCAAATCCAAAGCGCGCCAAAGAACTCTTCAGGGCATTGATACCACATAAGAAAAAATGGGTCAGCCAGTCATCAATTAATCTTGCAAGGGATGATGAATTATTGAAGCTTGCAGCCAAAAGCGGCTGTATGGGGATGTTTATCGGCATTGAATCCTTTTCGCAGGAATCATTAAGGACGATAAAAAAATCTGTCAATCAAGGATTCCCCGCACAGGATTCAATAAAAAAGATTCAGGACCATGGCATTCTGGTTGAGGGGGCATTTATATTTGGACTGGATGGAGACAACAGGGATACACTCATGCGCACAGTGGATTTTGCTGTAAAAATGCGCCTCTCTGCGGCAAACTTTTTTGTGCTTACCCCGTTTCCGGGGACATCAGTAAGAGAACAGTTAGAGGGGGAGGGGAGGATTATTGAACAGAACTGGTCAAGGTATAATAACTTTACTGTTGTTTTCAAGCCAAAACAGATGAGTCCTGAGGAACTTCAGGAAACCGCCATCCTTGCAAAGCAACAGTTTTTTTCTTATCCGTCAATAATAAAACGGCACTTTACAAAAAACCACTTCCCACCCACAAAAAAAACAATGTACTCTCTTGCATGGAACCTGTTCAGAAGAAGGTTAACAACAAAACGCCCCTGAGAGGTTGATTTTTCACCCATTATTTACCTGCAGCCTGTTTATTGTTAGATAGTGTAAACTTTTCTTGACAGTGAATGTGGTTGGTGTAAAATATTCATAAACAGTCATATAAAAGTAAACAGGTCTCATCTCTGCAGATAAGGTTGTTAACCTTATAGATACAGCGATTAACTCTTTGCGGCTATTCATCAATGATTGGGGCATCTTCAAGAAATATCTTTTAAGAAAACCATAGTCCTGATGGGTGGCTGGTGCAGTAGACCCTTGACAGGCGTCCTTTAAATGGGGGATACATATTATTTCCTTTGCCAATGAGTTTTACTTTGTAAAAGCGTAGTTTTTCAACAGGCTGTAAAGAAGCAATTCCGTTTCATCTTTTTTAAATCAGTCTGACCCTCTTATTCTCGAAGATAGTAGAGAATAAGGATGGAAGCATAATTCTTGAGATGAAAACATCAGGCATGTCTGATGTAAAACGATGGGTCATTTCATACGGCGCTGATGCAATGGTAATTGAACCGGAGAAATTAAAAAAAGAGATTGTAAAGGAGCTGGCAGTTGCTAAAGAAAACTACAAAAACCCTCGCAGAGAGTTTTAAGGAATCATTCTGATGCCTATTTGTCTAAAGTGTTCATCAAAAGTTAGGGCATCCTTGATGCCCTTCTGTTCCATTACCAAAAAGCTTAAACAGTCGGTAAATGAGAAGTCCTTGTCACGGTATTTCAAAAACATCTCCCACCCTTTTTCAAAATCTTCTACAGAAATATGAACAATCTCAATAGTTGGACTTGAAAGCAATAATCTGCCTACTTGCGATGCCTTCTCATAGCTTATCCGTTTCCTCAGAAAGGTTACTATTTCATCAAATACATAAGTTGTGGTAACAAGTCTAATCGGGTGTTTCTTAAATATTTTCCAATAAAGCGCTGCCTTTTCGTGATTCTGGTCATCGGCATCTTCAAGGGCAATAATAAAGGAGATGTCTATAAACAATTCCTCACCTAATCTTTCTCGTATAGGTATTTATCATGTTTTACAGAAGCATCTTTAAGGCCACTGTGACCCGGACGGCTTCCCAGAAGCAAAACAGGGTCATTTTCAATCCTAATAGGCTCTATGATAAGCTTCCCTTTTTCCCATTTTATCTCAGCTTCTTTAATACCTTTTAAAAGCCTTTTAGGGATAACAAGCCCCCCTTTTTTAACTGCTGTCTTCATTTTTTAGATCCTCCAATTGCCTTTATCCTTGTTAACATTATATACCTGCTCAGAAATACTGTCAATGCAGAACATAGTGTTTTGTTTCAGCGATAACCCGGCCTTTACAGCCACTCTGACAGCCCCATTTCTATCACCTTCTCCCTCATCTTGGATTGAAATGGCCTCGGCGTCTCTGAGACAAAGGCGGCAATCATGTCCTTGTCTTCTACAAAAGATGAGCCTCGGCCAAGGGCATTCTCCATTGCCTTTTTATTCACCATCCTTCTTGCAATGGGCTGAAGGAGCCTTGGCACAGACTTGATAATTTCATCAAACCTTTCCTTT
Source organism: Nitrospirota bacterium (assembly GCA_016195585.1). Taxonomy (GTDB): domain Bacteria; phylum Nitrospirota; class CAKKRA01; order 9FT-COMBO-42-15; family 9FT-COMBO-42-15; genus JACPZJ01. The sequence continues at coordinate 4,066 of JACPZJ010000021.1, forward strand.
GTTCCTTTATTCCAGATTATCTCCTTTTTATCTACCTTAACTTCAGCCACTTCATCCGGCATTTTTACAGCATTTGCAGGGTAATACATCCAGTTTGGATGCTTGGGAATGAATTCATCCATTATCTCAAACAAACGGCCCCTGATGTCATCTGATATATAAAATTTTGGATAAAAAAGCGACTCGCCCTTTTTTATCTTCCCTTCCTTCTCTGCAAGCCTCTGGATTGGGGTATTTGGATATAATCTTATGGATGCAACAGCAAAGACCTTTGGTGGATTTATTTCTTCCATATTTTTTAACGTCTCTCTTAGCGTCTCCTCTGTCTCGCCCGGGCCCCCGAGTATAAGAAAGTGCATGTGCATAAGCCCTGCCTCATCGCACATCTTTGCAGCGTGTCTTATATCATCAACAGAAAAATTCTTGCCGAGTCTTTTTAGCATAACAGCAGAGGCGGCATCAGAGCCTATCTCAACGCTCTTGCACCCTGCGTCAATCATCAGATTTAGCAGCTCCTTTGAAAAATTCCTTGGGCTTATCAGGGCGCCCCACTGGATATTTAGCTTCCTTTTAATTATTTCAGAGCATATTTCCTTTGCATGTAATTCGGGTGAGTTAAAGACATTATCAACAAAATAGAAATTGGCAATGCTATATTTCCTTATCATCTCCTCCATCTCATCTGCAACATTTTTTGGAGAGCGAAGCCGTACATTCTTGCCCTCAAGAAAAGGATATGTGCAGTATATGCAGGAATATTCGCACCCCCGCTTTGTCTGGATATTTCCCATATCATACAGATGATTTGGCAGAAGATGCCTTGCAGGCATTGGAAGCCTGTTAATATCCTGCAGCCTCCAGGGCATATTCATGCGAAAGTCGTTTTTATTATCAATATAGGCTGCGCCTGCAATATCATCAAAGGGTTTTCTATCTGATAATCTTCCTAAAAGCTCAGGCAGGCTTTCTTCTCCTTCACCTATAATGCCGAGGTCAACGTCAAAATACCTCAGCATGTCCTCCGGTATAATGGAAAAGGCTGTGCCGCCTAAGATTATCCTCGCCCTTTTATAATCCTTGCAGCAGTCAACAACATCCTTTATAGTTGGGATAAGAAAGGTGGTTGAGCTCTCCAGATTTCTTATAGAGATGCCGATAATGTCAGGCTGAAAGTCATTGAGTGTTTTCTTTGTGGCGCTGACAGGCTCATCCTCAAAACACAAATCAAGAACCTTAACATTATATCCTTCTTTTAAAAGGACTGCTGACAGATAGGCAATTCCGAGCGGCGCAGCAACATAGGGCTCTTTTTCTTTATTGGGTGAGATAAATAATATCTTCATCAAATAGTGTTATGGTAGTCACTTAACATAAAAGAAGTCAAGAAAATTATTTTAAAAATCTCTTTATTATTAATTAGTTTTAGGATATAATCATATCATTTCTAAATGGGGGATTAAGACCATTATCTTTAAGGATTCATGGGGATGGAGCCTAACAGATATGGCGCAAGTATTGCATATTTTTAGGTGAGGAGGTTTTTAGAATGTTTGGTGTAAAACTGTTTATAAAGAGTCTTTCTATTAGGACTAAGCTATTAGCGGGGCTCTTTGTATTTATATCACTCTTAGCAGGCATCAGCATCTTCCTTATAACATACACCCAACAGGGGATATTGGAGATAGCAGCAGAGATACTGCTGATAAACCTGATCCTCGGCGCTGCTACAGCCCTTATCCTGTCAAGATTAATACTGACCCCCATCTCACGGCTTTCTGAAGGTATATATAAGATACATAAGGGCGGCCTTCCGTCTACTGCTACGATAGATAGAGGTTTTATACGGTGCTGGGAAAAACTGGACTGCAACAGCAAGGAGTGCCCAGTTTATGGCAAGGATGATCTCCGCTGCTGGACAATAGCAGGAACATACTGCCTCGGCCAGATTCAGGGTGTATATGCGCAGAAGATCGGCGACTGCAGAATGTGCGCTGTCTATAAATTAAACTGCGGCGACGAGATCGACCAGCTTGATGATGCCTTTAAGATTACTGTAAGAAATCTCTTTGCCTCCATCTCTGACCTTGAAAAGGCAAATAAGGATGCAGAGGCATACTCGTATGAGCTTGAGCTTTCACATAAGGTTGTAAACGAGCTTCATAAGTATACCAATAATATACTCAACAGCCTTTCTACAGGCATAATAGCGCTGGATGAGGAAAAAAAGATAAAGTTCTTTAACAACAACGCAAAGAATATCCTTGGCATTGATCTAATAAATGTAATTGGAAAAACATTTGTGGATGTGGCGCATACGCATCCTGATTGTGTCAGTTTCTTTGAATTTGTAAATAAAAAGATGAACCCCTTATCATTGTATTTGACAATATAAGCGAACAAAAGAGGCTGTATAAGGAGTATGCGCAGTCCAAAAAGATGGCAGAGCTCGGCATTGTTGCGGCAAAGATCGCTCATGAGGTGAGGAATCCCCTGCATGTCATAGAGGGAGGACTGCACTATCTTTCAAAGGAGTATGGAGGTGATGAAAAGATAACTGAAATCACCGAGCTTTTAAAGGATCAGGTAGTAAGGCTTGACAAGGTTACAGGCGACCTGCTTGAGGTTGCAAGGCCGATAAAGGGAAAGATTGAAAAGACTAATCTAAAGAATCTTGTGCTTAAGACGCTGAAGTTTATGAAGGAAGGCTTTATGGAGGCCAATATAGACCTGCAGGTAAACCTTGATGAAGGTCTTCCTGATGTATGGGCATATCCCACAGAGCTTGAAAGGGCATTAGTAAATATCGTCAGGAATTCTATTGACGCATCCCCGCCTGGCAGCAGGATAAAGGTGATTACAGGCCTTGCAAGCTCAAGGGACAGGGCATGGGTGGAGATCATTGTTGTGGATAATGGAAAGGGGATACAGGATAAGGCATCCATCTTTAAACCATTTTATACCACCAAACCAAATGGCACAGGCCTCGGCATGTCCATTGTGCAAAAGATCGTAAACCAGCACAAGGGTGAGATACGCGTGGAAGACAATCCAGAAGGCGCCGGCACCCTTGTTTCTATCAGACTGCCGCTTGAAGGAACGCCAGATTATGCCGAACACAATATTGATCATTGATGACGACAGGGCTATTCTTAAGGTCATGCAAATGAACCTTGAACGGGAGGGTTTTACTGTCTTTACAGCAGACAACGGCAAGGACAGCCTCAGCATCATGCAGGAAAAATATATTGATGTGGTGCTCCTTGACCACCAGATGCCGGATACCAGCGGCCTTGAGCTTTTAAAGATTATAAAGGGAAAATACACCGACCTGCCTGTTATCATGGTCACAGCCTACGGCACAATTGAGATGGCTGTAGGCGCAATGAAGTCCGGCGCCTTTCATTATCTGACAAAACCAATCAATTATGACGAGATGTTCCTCCTGTTAAAGAATGCCATGGAGCAGCGGAGGCTGCTGAACAAGGTTGAGATGCTCACGCAGGAGGTAATGAAGATATACGGCCTTGAGAATATCATTACAAATAATCAGAAGATGAAGGATGTGCTTGAGGCTGCCCTTAATGTGGCCGATACAGAGGCGACAATTTTAATAACAGGGGAGACAGGCACAGGCAAGGAATTAATAGCAAAGGCCATTCATTATAACAGCAAGCGGTCAAAGGGGCCTTTTATTAAGGTAAACTGCACAGCCCTTTCAGAGACATTACTTGAAAGCGAGCTATTCGGCCATGAAAAAGGCGCATTCACAGGCGCCTATAAGATGCGCAAAGGCAGGTTTGAGCTTGCTGACAACGGCTCTATATTCCTGGACGAGATGGGAGACATCCCTGTGTCTATGCAATTAAAACTTCTGCGGGTCTTGCAGGAGATGGAGTTTGAACGTGTCGGCGGGGGAGAGACCTTAAAGGTGGATGTAAGGGTCATTTCAGCTACAAATAAAGACCTTGAGGATGCAATGAAGAAGGGCGCGTTCCGCAAAGACCTTTATTACCGCATAAATGTAATCACCATAAAGATACCGCCCCTGCGGGAGAGGAAGGATGACATCCAGCTTCTGGTTAATTATTTTATTGATAGGTTTAACAAGAAGAATAACAAAAATATCAGGGAGGCATCGCCTGAGCTCCTTGACCTCCTGACTGAATATCACTGGCCGGGAAATATCAGGGAGCTTGAGAATGCCATTGAACGGGCTGTAATCTTGGAAAAGGCTAATATCCTCACGCCTGCGCATTTCAGCAGCATTGGGGAAAAAATGACAGGCAGTGAATTAAAGAATGAAAAGGATGAGAAGTCGCTCCTCTTTGAGCTTGAGGAAAAATATAAAAGCGCGCCTGATAAGCTGGCGCGCATTGCAGGCGATCTGAATGTAAATCCATCCACATTGTACAGGAAGAGAAAGAAGTACGGCCTCCTCTGATTCCTCGCCTGAAAAATACTTGAAAATAAATTGCCCTCCCCTGTTACAGGGAGGGCAATTTGGGGTGGGGGGTGAAGCTTTGAATTTAATAGATAATATTGCAAAAATTATACCATCTGAAGGTAGAAACATGGGTTTTATATAACCTGTTGAAAATTAAGATATTTTTAAGCAAGGCTGCCTTATGCCAAGTCATAATAGCATTGCATTGCACGATGTGCAATGCACGATGCACGATTATAGTATTGGATTTAAAACAGAAATTAAATGGCGCTCTATTATAGTTTATGTTAAATTTGTGTGTATATGATAAAGGCTATCTTACTTCTTATAACAATGATCTTAATAGCAGGATGCACAAGCAGGAATGTAATAAAATCTGATAAAGGCGCAGAGGCGCAGTCACATTACAAAATAATCCGCCATGACCTGAAGGTTGTGCTCAATCCAAAGGAGCATCGGTTTATTGCAGAAGATACAATAACTGTGCCAGAACATTTAAAAACTGACTTACGATTCCGAATACATTCTGGGTTTAAAATAGAGCCTGATGTGGCAATTATTAAAGAGGGAGTAATAATCAAATCAGAAGATGTTCCAATTGAATCGTTCTTGGTAAGACTTCCTTATGACACAAATACTTTTACATTAAAATACAGCGGAGCTATCCATTATCCACTGGAACAAGATGGCAAGGAAGAGGCACGCGGCATCAAACAAACCCTCGGCATAATCTCAGAGGAAGGGGTGTATCTTGAAAAGGAATCATACTGGTATCCTGTTTTTGATAACGGGCTTGTAACCTTTAATCTTCATATAGAGCTTCCTTCTGAATGGGATGCTGTTAGTCAGGGAGAGCGTCTGCTCCATGTTAAAGA
>JACPZJ010000017.1 GCA_016195585.1 Nitrospirota bacterium
CCCTGCATTCAGCAGTAGCAGAATATTTTAAGAGAAAAAAATTGGGCATTGCTGTTGCATTTGATGACATTAAAAAGGTGTATAAAGACGCCTGGAAAAGCGAGGGATTTTTAAGCAAGGAGCATGAAGAGGCAAGATTTAATACAGGAATTGAGACATTAAAAAGATTTTTTGAAAAAGAGGAGAAGGCAGGCATTCTTCCAACATACATTGAAAAGGAATTCAGCTTTTTTATCGGAAAAAACAAGGTAACAGGAAGATGGGACAGGGTGGATGAAAATAATGGCACAGGCCATATTATAGACTATAAGTCCTCTGAGGTCAGAGACCAGAAGACAGCAGATGAAAAGACAAGGAAGAACCTTCAGCTTTCTATCTATGCATTAGCATACAGGGAGCAGTGTGGAAGGCTCCCAGACAACGTGCATTTGTATTTTCTTGAATCAGGAATCATTGGAAGCGCAGAGCCAAAGGAAAAGGACATGGAAAAAACAATTACAAAAATAAACACGGTTGCAGCAGGGATAAGGCAGAGGATTTATTCTGCAAAACCTGATTATAATAACTGCGAATACTGCGCCTATCAGAATATCTGTACAGAACATGCCTGATATATTAAACATAGCGCACAGGGGTTCATCCGGCAATGCGCCAGAAAATACATTATCTGCCTTCAGGCTTGCAATAAAGCAGAGGGCAGACATGATTGAGCTTGATGTTCATCAGACAAGGGACAGCCATATCATTGTCCTTCATGATGAGTATCTGAAAACAGGCATTCTTAAAAAGAGACTCATCAAAGACATGACCCTAAAAGAGATTAGGGAGATTAATAAAAATATCCCGACATTAAAGCAGGTCTTAATGCTCATCAAAGAAAAAATCAGGCTGAACATTGAGATTAAGCACAGCTCAGGCTATTATCCTGATATTGAAAGGAATGTTTATAGCCTTTTAAAAAAAGAGCGTATGCTGTTTGATACAATCATCTCAAGCTTTGATATTGATTGTCTAAAAAAATTCCGCAAGATTTCAGATGATATTATAATTGGTTTTCTTTATAATAAAAAGGATTGGAGAAAGGCATTAAAGCAATCAAAAGATTTAAAGGCATACTCTTTTCATGTCTCTGATAAAATTTTATCAAAGGAAATAGTTGATAAGGTGCATAAAAGTGGGATGAGGCTTTTTGTGTATACAATAAATGATGAGGATGAGATTGCCTTAGGCATTGTCCTTGCCGGGATTATTATAATATTAACAAAAAAATTATTGCGTGCAATGAAGGCATCCAAGACAGAGGAATACAGCATAAGAATAAAATGCCGCAAATGCGGCTGGGAGGGCGAAGTCGCCAAATACGCCCGAATCTGTCCGCGGTGCGGAAGAAAGGCAGCAACATAGTCCAGAAGACGTTAATAACTTATGCAGACTTTAGCTCCTTGAGATAATCTGCAACACTATGAGCATCCCAGAAATCTCTTTCCTCTTTTAGGCTCTTAATTTTGGGCATCTTTTTCATCTTTATTTGCACATCTAAGTTGATCCAGAGTCGTCAAACATCACCATCTTAAAATCCTTACCAGAAAATTCAATAATAAATTCCCCATTCCAACCGCACCCTATCTTGCAAGTAAATTTATAATGGATAAAGTATCTGTTGTTTAATGAAAAAATTCCCTTAATGGTAGCTGCTCCATGAATGAGTTTTATTTTGCCGCTTGAATAAAGCATATGAGTTTCATCTCCTGAAGGGGCTGCGTTCTTGTAAATTACTATAAATGTTTCAGCAGGCTGATTGGGTAATTTTAGAATTTTAGGGTTATCTTCAGGAAGCTGCCATGGGTGCTGCATCCCTCCCTTAGATTCAATGTAATATTGCTGCTGCCGGATGGCTCCGTCAATCTTGGCAATCACTGCTTTTTCTTGAACAAGAGAGGGCTTTATTAGCTTATAACTACGTGGCTTTGATTTTACTACTGCTAAATTAAAATGAAAATTTTGACATCTACCTAAATTCAGCTTTGAAAGAAAAAAATCGTCGCCAACTTCAAATTCTGCTGGAAAGCTTTTTTCTACTTTCGCCTCGCATATTTCGGATCTTTTTTCACCTAAAAGAAAAACACTTGTTCCAACGGGCAGTTTTCCAATCACACATTTGTTATTTTTGTTTTTGTCTCTACAACCTGAAGGAGCAGCAAAAATTCCTTCACTTGATAATGGAACACTCTCAGCGAATAGTAAGCCGTCTTTAAAAAACACTATAAAAAACAAAAAACTTAGAAAGAAAGCAGTCCTCGTTTTTTTCAATTATTCTCATTCTGCCTAAGATACCCGGCTCATGAACTGCGGCTTGCTAAAGCGCCCAAAGGGCGTTTGGTCAAGAACTGAGCAATATTACATTTTTGAAACTTCATATTTAACTGGAAATAGTTTATCAAGGGTGACATGTTTTGAAGCATCCAGTATTTCTATACCCACAATTCTATCACCTTCCCCCATATCCAATACAATATCCTCAGTTATCCGCCTATTTAGAACATCCTGTTTTCTGTCATCAAGCCTGATGTAAAGAAGATCTGTTTTATCATTATATGTGATCTTCATTTTTGCGCCTCCCACTTCCCATAAAATACATATACTGTCACAGTGATGATTTTATCGCCTTCAATAGTATAAAACTCACCAATCTTCTTATTAAGCCTATTCTATCAATCAGTCTTGGCACTGTCAAGTTCAATCCCTAATGTTATTATCGCGTGCACTGGAATTACAAAAACCGATAATAACCTTCAAATTTTCCTTAATTCTGATATAATCATTTTGAAATGGCCATGATGGATAGTAAAAAAATAACTGAACTCCTTCTAAAGAAATACCCTCACCCTAAAATTGCCCTTAAATTTTCAAATCCACTTGAACTTCTTGTTGCAACAATCCTATCTGCACAGTGCACAGATGTGCGTGTGAATGAGGTTACTGAAAGGCTTTTTAAAAAATACAGAACAGTAAAGGACTATGTAAATGCAGATATAAAGACCTTTGAGCAGGAGATTAAATCAACAGGCTTTTACAAGAATAAGGCAAAGATGATAATTAATGCTGCAAAAAAGCTTGTCTCTGATTTTGGAGGCAGGATACCTTCTACCATGGAAGAGCTTACAACACTTCCCGGTGTTGGCAGAAAAACAGCGAGTGTTGTCCTGAGCGCAGCATTTAATATACCTGCGATTGCTGTGGATACGCATGTTTTGCGTGTAAGCAACAGACTCGGCCTTGTAGACTCAGACGACCCGGAAAAGATAGAGATGCAATTGCGGAATCTGATTCCAGAGGATAAATGGATATTCTTTACACTCAGCATGATCCTCCACGGCAGGGAGACCTGCAAGGCAAGGACACCCCTTTGCAACGAGTGTGTATTATATAAAATATGCAGATGGCCGGAGAAAGAATAATTCCAAAAGAATAATGCTCAAGGAGGCTTTATGAGGCATATAGTTTTAGCCTTGTTGATGGTCTTTTTTGTTGCTCTTTCAGGCTGTTCGGACAAGGCAGCAGGGCTTTATGATATTGCACAGTTTGAGGAGTTGCAGAAAAACAAAAAGCATGCAACAGAGTTATATGAGGAAATTATAAAAAAATACCCTGACTCTGAATATGCAAAGAAGGCAAAAGAGAGGCTCGTTAAATTAAAAGAGGGGGCAAATGGCGCAGCAAAGTAGACATACCTATCCTTATTATGAGCTATATCATAAGAGCTGATGGGGGCATTGTTGTATACTTAAGATAAGGATTTTATCAATCCCTATGGAGGTAAAGAAATGAAGGAGCTAAATGTAATAGACATGCCCCCTATTCAGAGGCATCCCCTTATCTTCAAGACCTTTGATGATCTTAAAAAGGGCGAGTCCTTTGTCCTTATTAATGACCATGACCCAAAGCCCCTGTACTACCAGTTCCTGCACGAGAGGGAAAACCAGTTTACATGGGAATACCTTGAGCAGGGGCCGAAGGTATGGAAGGTAAAGCTATCAAAGATATAACATAGTGTTCAGATAGATTAAGCTGTGCTGGAGGCCCATTACAGGACTGAGAACATTAATTAGTCAAAAATCTCACTATAGTCTACCTCAATCCCATTTTTGACCTTTTTGTAATAGATAATCTTTGCGTTGATATCTTCGCTTAATGATTTTTTTGTTTTGTAAGTGTCTGGCTTTATTGATACTGGCATATCGCCAATATAACCATCTATTCCCTTTGATTCATCAGCTTTATTTGAAAACCTGTAATTAGCCCCTTTAATCTCTGCGGCCTTCTTTAAGATCGCCTCCTGAAACTTAAGGCCGAGAAAGGTTTGGACAATAACAAGATCCTTAACCCATAGATTAACCATACTGTCGTCAATCTTATTTAATGCATCTTTCATGTTTTCAAGCATTGACAATATCTTCCCCTTTGCATTTTCTATTGCATCAGGATGCCTTTGAAGATACCACTCTTCCCACTCATCTATGGTTTTGCCTTTAAATTCCTGAATTAAATCTGTAAGCTGTCCAACAACCCTTGGCCTTGTCCCCTGTGCATTCTGATTGGCAAGGTTGATTATCTGCCTTACATATTTAGGGAATGACGGCGCTTCTATCTCCAGATATTTTCTTATTGCTTCATTTGTGAGCTTTATCTTCATTCAGGGTTTTCCATATTATTTTTGCATGGCAAGAAATCTGTTTTTGTATTTGAAATTAAGAGATGGATCAACATAAGCCAGCTTATTTTTAATGAGATGTGCATTGACAAAGGTCTTATTTTTTAAATAGAGATAACATAGCAGATTGCCATTGTCATCATGCTTAATAGCATCAAATTTAAGGAATACCTTCTGACCCTTCAGCTTTTCTTTCAAAAACTGAAGCGCCTTTCCATTTATCTCTTTTTTTTCTTTAATGCCAAGCAATCTGACCTTTAGGCCATTATCAAGAACTACTATCTCTGGACTCGTTACTTCTTTAATTGAATAATAAGTTTCACGCTTGTAGTCTGAATTATCTATCTTTGAACCAAATTTTAACTTTTTAGGGTCTATCTTTTTATCAAACTTCACAGGGTCTTTAAAGATATAGGGGAGTTTGTTAATCTCTTGTTTAAAGTCTGTATCTTTATTTTTCTGAAATATGATTTGAGGGTCTCCCTTTACCTTCTCTTTGATAATGGGAATAGAGTCCTGATTTATTTCATAACCAAACGAGTTTCTTTCTAAATTCCCCGCAGCAAGGCAGGTTGTACCGCTTCCCAAGAATGGGTCAAGGACAGTGTCACCAACAAAGCTGAACATCTTTATCAGCCTCTTTGGCAGTTCTTCTGGAAACATGGCAAGGTGCTTGTCCTGTTTTTCGCCTGAAAAATTCCAGTGGCCATAGAAATACTCATTCCATTCTTCAGTAGTGAGTCTGGATTTTTCTTTAATCTCTCTGCTGACCTTTGGAGGGTCGCCAAGTTTTTTAAATATCAAGATGAACTCATAATCAAGCTTAATAATTCCGTTTCTTGGATAAGGAAAGGAGCCCATGATTGTTGCGCCGCCTGTAGTATTGCATGTGGTAACCTTCTGCCAGATAATTGCGCCCATATAATCAAAGCCAATGGTTTCACAGAACTTGATTATTTCCTCTCTTATCGGAATAATTTTGTAACGGCCATAATAGACAGAGCGTGCAAACTGGTCTCCAATATTTACACACAAGCGGCAGCCCTTATGTAAGACTCTGTAACACTCTTTCCAGACGAGGTTTAAATTGTTGATGTAATCTTCATAACTGTCATTAAACCCTATCTGGCTGCCATTGCCGTAGTCCTTAAGCTGCCAGTAAGGAGGCGAGGTAATAATAAGATGCACGGACTCATCCTTCAGTTCCTCCATCCTTCTGCTATCTCCGATGATTATGGTGGGGTTAGGAAGCATAAGCTTAACTAAATTCCTTTCCTTCTTGCCATTTCTTCTAAGGCAACCTGCCTTTCTTCTCGTTCTATTACTTGCCTATAATAATTAATCTCATTCTTAGTAAATTTGCAAACATAAGGGTCATCTTCTTTTTGCCATTCTTCAAATTGTTTAATTTTTATTTCAAAAGCATTTATAAAACCACGTTCTCCCTCAACTACTCCAGTAGACCCTATTGATGTGCTAATAGC
>JACPZJ010000033.1 GCA_016195585.1 Nitrospirota bacterium
CCTATCTCTTCCTTCTGCTCAATCAGTATAACCTTTGCCCCTTCCTGCGCAGCCTTTAATGCAGCAGATGCACCTGCGGGTCCTCCACCAATGATTAATATATCGCATCTATCTTGAGCTTTCTTATTCATACAAGTTGGGAAGATTATACTGCATTTCATGCTTAAGTTTCAATGCCAGAGGAATTTTAGCAAAACTTCTTGACAGCCTGTTAGTAATCTTATAGCATTATTACATTCGTCACAATAAGATAAAAGAAAGGAGGTGTTATGATGAATGCTATGCGAATGACCGTTCTTTCAATCGCTGCAATAATGGTGCTCGGTATCTGACTCACTGGCTTCGATAAGGTTCATTGGGTGCTTTACCTCCCCCCTGCGTTTCTTACCTTTGCGGGCATCACCGGATTCCTGTATGCCTCTGACAGGAATCCAGTAGGGGCGAACGGCCTAATAATTCTGGATTCCCGCTCAAAAACGCTGCGGGAATGACATACCAGAAGTGTAAAGAGACTGTTATGGACAGGACACTAACTGTGGTGTGGAGCGGACGCCGGTGACAGCGCAGCGCTTCGCGGTCAGGTTTTGTGGCGGCGCCGCTCACGCCGGGCGTTAAAAATTTTCGGACACCTGCAGGAAGTGAGCCCTTCCCAACATAAAATATGATATATTATCAAATTCCCCTTGGGTAATGACAAATATAGTGATTTATGATAGGATAATAATGGTTTAGAAAAAGAGTTAAAGGGTTTAGGCAATTTTAGGGTGATTCCTATAAAATTATATGGAGACTTTATGAAGGCAATATGTACTGAATTACCAGACAAGGTATATGAAGAGGTAAAATTGCTTGTGGAAAAAGGCTGGTTTAAGAATGAAGATGATATTGTTTTAGAGGCCCTGCGGCGTTTTCTGGATATCCATAAAGTTGAATTGATGGAAAAGTTTATCCGGGAAGATGTCCAATGGAGGCTGCATGGCAAAGAGTGACAGTAAGATAGTTGCTGTTTGCGATGCAGGACCAATTATTCATCTTGATGAATTAAACTGCTTAGACCTCTTATCAGATTTTCACTCTTTGCTTCTTACCTCAAGCAATTTCTTTAACAACCCTATCTTTATTTCTGTCTTCTCCTGAAAATCCCCTTTATATGCCGCTTCTTCCTTTTTCAATTCATAGCATGTTTTATTTTCAATATCAATAAGAACCCCTGGAATATCTGCATCAGCAAAGGCATCCTGTCTTTTTATAAAAAATGCCTCGCAGCAGCATCCGATATAGGATTTGATACCTTTGTCCTTTAGAGATTGTAGCATTTCCTTTAAATGTTCATAGTTTGTAATTGAAATTGGAATCATGCCTCTTTCTTCTGCCATGCTGTAGGCATCGCCAACACTGCACAGCCCGCACTTTGAACAGCCATCTATATTTCTATATTCACATTCAGGAGGCTTTGCACAATAAGGAAGAAGCAAAGCGCCTGCGCTTTTTAAAACCTCATTTAACCCCTCTCCCCTCTGGGGAGAGGGAGGGGTGAGGGGGTAAGGTTCTATAATTAGAAAAAGTGAGTTTGCGTCATCTGTTTTTATTCCGAGCCTTGAATAATCTAACTTTTCAATTGCGAGTTTAATGGCATTTATAAAATCGTATTTTGTAAGCTGGAGCATCTCAGGCCTTTTTTCATCAAAGAACCTTTCTGCAATAGCTATTGCATTCTCAAGAGCAGCATCCTTCAATGCTGCCTCTAAATCAAGAACAAACCTTGATGGATTTATGAAAAAGTCTCCTGTAATTAATCCCTGTTTTACAATCCGTCTTTGCACATTCACTTTTAAATTTATCCTGATAAGCCCGCCGTCTTTTTTATAAACAGAGGAAACGCTCTGTATTTTATCAGATGGCTCCTGCACTGAATATATCCATTTTTTTGATTTAAAGTAATCAATCTTTTCGTTGTATGATGATAGTTCTTCTCCAGTAAGTCCGCCTTTTTCTAATTTAATAGAAAACGCCTCTGCAAAACCGGCTATAAGGGCATCTTTTATCTTATCAAGAGAAGGCAAATAACCAAGCTCATCCTTAATGGATGTTACACGCTCTTTGGCTGAGTTTAATCCCTTTGCAGTAAGTTTCTCTGTTGGTATGCGGAGCGCCTTGAGCATGGCCTCTGCATTAAAGTCAACAAGTATTGTCCCCTGATACAAAAAGGCATCACCGTCAAATACCCCGCCTGTGCCTGATATTTTTTTCCCGTTTACCTCTATATCATTTCTTGGCCTGAACTCTGCATCTATGCCGAGCCTTTTTAAGCCTGATGCTGCTGCATCACAAATCCTTTCTGTGAGCTCATGAATATTTGTATTTCCAAAATCCTTTTTTGAAGCAATTACCTCCCAGCCGAGCTGTGTTGTGTCAAAATATATGGCGCCTCCGCCTGTAATGCGCCTGTTGATATCAATACCCTTCTCTCTGCAGAAATCTGTTCTTATCTCTTGTTCAATAGTCTGATGAAAGCCTATTAAGGCACATGGAGGATTGAATTGAAGAAAGCGGATGGTGTTTGCTGAAAGGCCATTTGCCCTTGCCTGAAGGAGTGTATGATCAAGGGTAATATTCTCTGCTGCTGATAAACTCCATGTATCAATCATCCGCCAGTTACTCATAGGTGATTTTTCACATTTTCTTTTTCCATCCGCTTTCTGTAAACCTCCACTGCTGCCTCTCCTGTAATGAGCTTAGCTTTTGCAGATTCAATATCATCGCATCTTAATCTGGCAATCCAGCCGTCATTATATGGGCTTTTATTAATCAGCCTTGGATCATCTTCCACCTTTTCATTGACTGCTATAATCTCACCGGCAATGGGTGTGCGGACAGGACCAACCCACTTGCTGCTTTCAACAGTGGCAATGCTCTTTCCTGCCTCAACATGTTTGCCTGCCTCTTTTATATGGGCATAGAGAAATCTGCCGGCAAGGCTCTGGGCAATGTCTGTCATGCCAACCACAACAGTATCATCCTCAAACCTTACCCACACATCATGCTCGCCGTCATAATAAAGGTCTTCTGGTATATTGCAGCCGTTTATCAATGCCATTATCTGAGTCCTTCAAAATGTCAAGACCCTGTCTGACTCAAGGGCCATGTCTACCAATGCAGCGCCGCCGATTATCTCTTTTACCTCTGGAATGAGTTCTTCCTTTTTGATATCGTGCAGCTCAAGGCTTGGATAGCAGACAATAAGCTTGACGCCATTTTCAACTGCCTGGTCAAGAAATACCCGCAGGCTCTGATTGCTTCCTTCTTTCACAAATATCTTTTCTGCAGCCCCTTTCTTAACAATTGTTGAGCCGTTTATAGTAAATATTATTGTAACATCCACATCCATTGTTGCAGCAGATGTGGCAATATAAAAAGGCGCAGCGGTTCTTTCAGGTGTGTTAATACCACTCGTCTGAATTATTAATAATTTTTTCTTCTCGGACAAATCTTCCTCCTAAAACATAAATGGCCAATCCAGAACGGTTTAAACAGTTTAAACCGTTCAACTGGATTGGCCACTTATACAACCTGAGATTATACAAACAGGGAAATATCAGCCTCAGCGGCAAAATCTAAAAATGTAGCAGCGCCGACTGGTTTAGCAACGCCATCTATAAAATCCCCAAACTTAATGCCCATGACATCCATTGTCATCTGGCATGGCCACAGCTTTATACCGCTC
>JACPZJ010000034.1 GCA_016195585.1 Nitrospirota bacterium
AAATTTTCACTCCGTAACCCTCCTTTTTTTAATGGTCTGTTAATTGTTAATTGCCTAACAAGTTTTAATACAGTTTTTATATCCTACCAGAGTTGAATCTTAAAGTCAAAGGAAATGTAATACAATAGTAAGGAGGGGATGGGGAGGTAAAATGACATTACAGCCGAGACGTCTGTCATACTGTGCGTTTGAAAGGTTGAAGTTTTCTATATTAGGATTTAGGTATTTCCAGCCCTTGACAGATATAATAAAAAAGGTAGAATTAGATTAACCAATAGGAGAAGATATGGAAGAAAAACGAAGGTCGCCCCGCATACCCCTGAAGGTGCAGGTAAAATATAAGACGCCAAATGCCTTTCTGGTTGATTATGCCATTAATATAAGCAAGGGCGGAATTTTCATAGGGACAGAAAAACCCCTCCCTATCGGTTCATCTGTAGAATTCCAGATATTCTTTCCAAACATGCAGAGGCCTGTAAAGGGCGCGGGTGAGGTCGTGTGGATATCTGCCGGCAAAAGCGACGAACCTCCGGGGATGGGTGTAAGGTTTAATGAGCTTGATGCAGAGGGCATGACAATCATAGAGCAGATATTTAAGGACTTTGCAGGGATAAAAATACTTGTTGTGGATGACGCAGCGGTTATGCGGCGGCTCCTATCCTTCTGGCTTAAAAAGATTATAAAATGTGAAATAACCGAGGCATCGGATGGCATTGATGCAATATCAAAGTTAAAAGAGAAGTTTGACCTTGTAATTACTGATCTGCGTATGCCGAGGGCTGACGGTCTTAAGGTGGTAGAGCATATAAGGGAAAACATGGATGATGCCTTAACGCCGATTATTATTGTTACCACTGTTGCATCAGGCGATGACAAAGAAAAGGCCCTCAGGCTCGGCGCATCAGGTTATATTACAAAGCCCTTAAGATACTCAGAGCTTGCCAAAACAGTCAGGGATATGTTCCAGAGCCTTGTGGAGGTTTCTGCCAGGCATATAGAGAAGATGCCTGTAATAGGGATTACAGTGGATTATGAACACTCAAGCGCAGGCGCAAAGAACAAAAAGGAGCCCTTCCTATTTCTAAAAGAGGCCTATGTAAATGCCATTGAGGAAAATGGCGGCATACCGCTTTTACTGCCAATCACAGCAGGCAGCGAATTAATAGAAAAATATATGGAGATGATTGACGGCCTCCTGATTACAGGCGGTAATTTTGATATTGATCCGAGATATTATGGTGAAACGCCATCTAAGAAGCTCGGAGAGATCAAAGAGGAGAGGACAGATTTTGAAATGGCGCTGGCAAAGATTGCGCTTGATAAGGATATGCCTGTATTAGGGATATGCGGCGGGATGCAGCTTCTGAATGTCCTTGCCGGAGGCACATTGTATCAGGATATACCAACCCAGTTAAAGGGCGCCATAAACCACCAGCAAAAGGCCCCAAAGGATAACACCTCACACAGCGTGAAGATAACAAATAACAGCAGACTGCACAAGATAGTAATGAAGGATTCAATAATGGCAAACAGCACGCATCATCAGGGGGTAAAGATATCTGGAAAGGGTCTATTGGAAAGCGCTGTTTCAGAGGACGGCCTTACTGAGGCCATAGAGAGCCCAAACCACAGATTTGTAATCGGCGTGCAGTGGCATCCAGAGGCATTGTATAAAAAGAATAAGGAGCAGGAGGAGATAATAAAGGAATTTATAAAGGAGTGCGCGAATAAGAAGTAATCTTTTTTGCAATATCCAGATGCCTTTTGTTCCCCACAACCCCTTTTATATTCTTTAAATTAACCAGCACATCTTTAAGAAAGCTCTTTTTTATGGTGTCAATCCTTTCTATTGATTCATCAATCCTGCCTTCTGAAATAGTCTTGTCCTTAACTGCCTTTATCAGCGCATCCCTGACAGCCTTCTGTTTTCCATGATCCCTGCAGACAAGGACTATATCAGCGCCTGCGCTTACTGCAAGAATGGCAGCATCTTCTATATTGTAATTATCAGCAATGGCCTTCATCTCAAGGTCATCTGTTATAACCAGGCCGTTAAATCCCATTTCCCTGCGCAGCAGGTTATGAACGATCTTTTCAGAAATAGCGGCAGGATATTTTTTATCAATGCCCTTATAAATAACATGGGCGGTCATAACAGCAGCAACGCCATTTTGCACAGCCTGTCTAAAGGGAAGGAACTCAATCTCCCTCAGCCTTTCAAGATCATGCTCCACTATAGGCAACTGATAATGGGAATCCAGAGAGGTATCGCCATGCCCCGGAAAATGCTTACAGCACGCGATTATCCCATTATCCTGCAGGCCTGCAATCACAGACAGGCCGAGCATGCTCACCTTTACTGGATTATCGCTGAATGCCCGCTCATTGATAACAGGGTTTTGGGGATTTGTATTCACATCAAGGACAGGCGCAAAATCCATGTTTATGCCGACAGCCTTTAGCTCTCTCGCAGTAATCTCGCCAAAGGAATAGGCAAGCTTCACAGAATCGCCCTTTCCGATTGCGGCATTCCCCGGAAATTGTGTAAAGGGTTTTGGCAGCCTTGAGACCTTTCCGCCCTCCTGATCAACAGAGATAAAGAGAGGCGTCTTTGCCATCTTTTGCAGGCTGTTGCAGAGCCGTGCTGTCTGCTGCGGGTCTTTTATATTTCTGTTAAAGAGTATTACGCCTCCGATGTGATATTCTTTGATAAGCTGTTCTATCTCCTTTGACGGAGTGTAGCCTTCAAAACCGCAGATCAACAACTGTCCAATCTTTTCTTCAAGATTCATGAAGCCTCCTATTTTTTACCATTATATGGTATACTTAAAATATAAATCAAGGATTGATTTTTTGTAAGGTTGCCTCTATAATTTTAGCGCATGACTGAATACAAACAAAAAATAAAAGAGTGGCCGGAGGATGACAGGCCGAGGGAGAAGCTGCTTAAAAAGGGCGCTGCCGCGCTTTCTGATTCCGAGCTCCTCGGCATACTCATCGGCAAGGGGATGAGGGAGAAGACCGCTGTTGATTTGGGCAAGGAGCTTCTTAAAAAATATACTAACCTGCATAATCTCTCCGCAAGACAAATAGCAGAGTTTACTTCCCTTAAAGGGATTGGCCCTGCAAAGGCAGTTACAATCGCAGCAGCCTTTGAGCTTGCAAGAAGGGTTCATTCAAGACAGAACTCCCCACAGATTACATTCAAGTCCTCAAAAGATGTAGCAAATTATTATATCCCTTTAATGCGTGATTTGAAAAAAGAAATATTCAAGGCGGCATTGATGAACGGGGCTAACAGGCTTATTAAGGACATAACCGTATCAGAGGGCATATTAAATGCAAGCCTTGTGCATCCGAGAGAGGTCTTTAGAGAGGCTGTGCTTGAGCCAACATCCGGGATAATCCTTGTGCACAATCACCCAAGCGGTGATGCAAAGCCGAGCGAAGAGGACATTAAGATTACAAGACAGCTTGTTGAGGCAGGCAGGATCTTTGGCATAAAGGTATTAGACCATATCATTATTGCCAGAGAGAACTACAAAAGCCTTGCTGACGAAGGAATATTGTACGACAGTAATAATGCCTGAGATAATTTTTGATGACACAGATTACAGAAGATACCTTTGAACAGCTTCTCCAAATCTTTATTAATAAACCATCGCCTGTTGACCTTCGTGAGGCTGCCTTCATTGACCCCTATGGCATGGTCGGCATCCTTGAGATTGGCGAGCTTTTAAAAACAAGTGGGATTCATAAAACCCTTTACCTTCCTGAATCAGAAGAGGTTATAAAATACCTTGAAAGGATGGACTTCTTTAGGTTTGCTGGCGAATACTTTGTCCTTGAGCCTCACAAGCCGCAATTATCAGAAAAATATCTGAGAAGCCCTGACTCTGATGTCCTGCTTGAAATCACACCAATAGAAAAATCAGACGACATCCACTTTATAGTTGGCAAGGTAAAAGGCCGCGCCCATTCAATACTAACAAGACACCTTCACTATGATGAAAAGGCAATCAATGGCTTTATCGTGGCCATCTCAGAGGTCTGCCAGAACATTATTGAGCATAGCGAGACAAAGGGGTTTGTTGGCATCCAGAAATATCACTTCCAAAATCTGAATAAAAATGTTGTAAAGATTGCTGTTATGGACATTGGCATTGGATTTAAAAAATCCCTGTCAGAGAGATTTCAATTTAAAAACGACCTTGATGCAATAGAAAAGGCGCTCATGCACGGCGCCTCGCGATATGCAGATGAAGGCAGGGGACATGGCCTTGCTGCTGTTCGGAGATTTGTTAATCAATGGAACGGCAAATTCTCCATCCGCTCAGGAACAGCAAGGCTCTCCATCATCCCTGAGTGGGCAAGGGGAAAAGAAAAGGAAACCAAACTCACCTATTTTCCCGGCTCCCAGATAAACATCCTGCTGGCAGAGGTGTAAAGGTTAGATGGCAATTTTACCATAATATTTGCTGGTAAAAACTACTTCCTTATGCTATACTATTTTAAACTATTGTCCTGTCCGTAACAGTTCTTTACATTTCTGGTAAGTCATTCCCGTAGCGTTTTTGAGCGGGAATCCAGAATTATTAGGTAGGGGCGAACGGCCGTTCGCCCCTACTGGATTCCTGTCAGAGGCATACAGGAATGACAAAAAGCGTAAAGCTATTTATGAGACACTACAATAGTAAGGGAGGAGTATTATGGGTAAGAAGGCTACTTTTGTTTTAGATGAAGGGGTAATGGAGAATGCCAAGGAAATAGTCAAAAAGGGTCTCTTTAAATCAATGAATTCCTTTGTTGAAACAGCTATAAAAGATGAGATTGAGAGAATAAAGAAGGAGTGGATAAAGAACGCCATAATAGATGCAAGCAAAGACCCTCTTTTTTTGTCAGATATAACGGAAATAGAAAAGGACTTTGAACATGCTGACTTTGAAGAGGCGGAAAAATGAATTATAAATGGGAAATCTTTATTGCAGACCTTAATCCTGTCATTGGCTCAGAACAGAAGGGGACAAGACCTGTGATGGTCATAAGTGATGAAGAGTTCAACATGGTCATGCCTGTAGTTACTATATTACCTATAACCTCATTAAAAGAAGGCAGAAGGGTTTATCCCAATGAGGTCTTATTAAAGGAGGGGGCAGATGGTCTAACTCAAGACTCCATCATTCTTGCTCATCAAATAAGAACCATCTCAAAACAGAGACTAAAGGATTCGCTGGGGTTTATTAATGATTACAGCACACGAAAGGCAATAAACGATGCCCTCAAGGTGCATTTGAATTTATAAGGGTATGGAAACCTTCCTTTCATAGCCTTCAAGTAACCCTCCTTCTTTCATGCCTTTCGCTTTAAGCCTCAAACACCGCAACTTTTCCCTTGACAAACAAAACAAATTATGATTCAATTGATTCAGTTGAACGCAATGGAACTTAATCACTACATATTAGGAACTGCTCTAATCCTTCTTGGGATTATAGAGCTTATTGCAGGTTATTTAAATATCCGCTGGTGGATATTCACACCGCAGGAAAGAAGGATTTTAAAGGAAGATGGAGAAGATCGGGTGTTTATGAGGCGTAAAATAGCTGGCATAACAGGCCTTGCTATTGGGGTTCTTACAATACTGTTTGGAAGGTTTTAGGAAATGTT
>JACPZJ010000035.1 GCA_016195585.1 Nitrospirota bacterium
AAGCATGTTTTTAATCAGCCCTTCATGCCCGGGGACATCTACAATGCCTATTTTTATTTCATTTGAAAGGTCAAGGGAAGCAAAGCCTAAATCAATGGTTATGCCGCGCTCTTTCTCTTCTTTAAGCCTGTCAGGGTCTGTGCCTGTCAGCGCCTTTACGAGCGAGCTCTTCCCGTGGTCAATGTGTCCTGCTGTGCCGAGGATAATATATCTCATAATCTGGAGGCTATACCTTTGATGGAATTAATCACAGTATCAAGCTCATCTCTCTGGATTGTGCGTGGGTCAAGGAGGATTCTCCCCTCTTTTATACGGCTTATTATCGGCGGGTTATTCTTGCGGAGCATCTCTTCAAGCCTTGCTGCTGATAAATTATTTGAAAGGATGGCAACCACCTTTGTCAGCAAACTGACAAGCGGCAAAGCGCCGCCGCCGCTCTGTGATGTCTCATCAATAACAGAAACCCCAAGCTTACTGCCTACACCCTTTAAACCATCTGCAATATATATTGCCTTCTTTTCAATCTCTGAAAGAGGCTGGCAGAGCATATTTAATGTTGGAATCTCTTTTACAGCCTTTTCCCCATCAAGATACTCCCTTAATGTTGCCTCAAGACCTGCAAGGGTAAGTTTATCAATGCGAATAGCGCGGGCAAGGGGATTGCTTGCAATCATATCAACATATTTCTTTTTGCCGACTATCAGGCCCGCCTGAGGCCCGCCGAGCAGCTTATCGCCGCTGAATGTTATAACATCAGCGCAAGCCGCCACTGCATCAGAGACCGTCGGCTCTCCTTCAATCCCATATTTTCTTAAATCTATGAGGCACCCGCTCCCAAGGTCAAACATTACAGGAAGCCCTCTCTTTTTCCCAAGGTCGACAAGCTCAGAGATAGAGACCTCCTTTGCAAAGCCGACAATTTTATAATTACTCGTATGCACCTTTAATAATAACGCAGTATTATCATTTACAGCCTTTTCGTAGTCTTTAAGGTGTGTTTTGTTTGTTGCGCCGACCTCTCTTAATTTTGCATTGCTCCGCTCCATCACCTCAGGTATCCTGAAAGAGCCGCCGATTTCAACAAGCTCGCCGCGAGAAACAATCACCTCTTTATTTTGAGCAATGGTATTCAGGGCAATCAGCACAGCAGCAGCATTATTATTTACAACAAGACCTGCCTCAGCGCCTGTTAATCTGCAGAGGAGCTTTTCTATATGGGTATATCTCTTTCCCCTCTCGCCCTTTTCAATGTCATATTCAAGATTAGAATATCCCTTTGCAACTGCCTCTATGTTCTTTACTGCACTCTCAGACAAGATAGACCTGCCGAGATTCGTGTGGACTATAACGCCTGTTGCATTAATCACAGGTCTGAGGTTTAACTGGCTAAGGGTGTTCAATATCTCCTCTGCCCTGTTTAGAATTTCTGAGGGCTGGGGGCTGGGGGCTGGAGACTGAGGAACTGCCTGTTTTTCTATTTCCAAAATCACCTTCCTCTTTTCATCTACTGCCGTCCTCAATGCCTGAAGCACCAATGCACGGGGATGCTCCTCAAGCCACTTTAAAACAGCAGCCTCTTTTAATAACTCATCAACAGAGGGAAGCTGCCTAAGAAAAGACTCCTTTGTTTTCATGATGATAATAATAGCATTTTTTAAGGTTTTTTTCTATTGGGATTTTAAAGAAGGGCTTAAGCGGCGTCGGATTCGCCCTCGACAAAACCCAGACTATTAGGCAACATTTGCCACCTTTTTCTTTTTTCTTAAATGCCCAAATTTCTTAGCTAAAAGCTCAAGTTGCTCCTTTCCTGATAATGCAGACAACTTCTCTTCAGCTTCTTTTTGCAGCCTGCGCTTCATTTCTACAGCATCAAACTTTTTAGCCTTCATAAATCACCTCCAATGGGCTTCTAATTTCAAGTATTGGATATCCTAACCTGAGATTTACAGAGTTTATTAAATGAATACGATTTAAATTTACAATATGTTTAAAATTCCAGCTCACTAAAACATCCACTCTTTCCACTGCCGCAATCGCTATATGTCTGGCATCTGAGAGACTACTTTCTGCAATCACACCTTCTTTCAAGTAAGCATTAGCAAGGGATATTGACTCTTCATTAAGAAAAATATGTTCTATATTATCCTCTGTAACTTTATCCAGCACTTCTCTTACACTATCTGGCGCTCCTTCAAGTTCAAATAGTACTATATCAGAAATCACAAGTCTTTTCTTTCCTGATATAAATTCCTCAAATAATTGATTTGAATATTTCTCAAATTCATCATCAAGACAACCACCTATTACCGATGTGTCTACATAAATACGAGGTCTAAACATCTTCCCTGTCCTTATCAATATTTTGGTACATATCGCCTAAGCGGCTTGCCAAAGTGCCTTTAAACATTATAGCCACAGCTTCATCTTATTTTCTATCATTTGCTTTGTCAAGAAAAAATACGGATAGTGATTGCCTTTGAGATGAGTTATGACGCCAGCCAGATAAGCGGTCAGACCTGCCTGTTCCCTGTCTACTGACAGGTAGAGGCAGACATGGGCGAGGGGGCGATGACAGATTGTCGTTTAAGCATAAACAAAGCCTGAGAGGGTTTGAATGAAAATCGTTTGTGCTGTTGTTAGCTGGTGTGCCACCATCTTAAATCGTGTGAATCTCTACACCTTTGGATAACATTGTGGTCTCGTCAAGATGCCATTCTCCAGATATTTTAAGTTTAAAAGACTTTGATTTTGGAGAACAATTCGCAGCTCCAACAATGACTGTAAATTGATATTCACCGGGTCCAATTATGTTATAGCGATTATTAGGTAATATTGTTGTTTCAAAATAAAAAACGGTTTGAGTTTCCGGAACAGTAATTTTGGGATTGTGCTCTGCAGATACTGCCTTTCTTGCTATTGGGTCTATGACGTGTCCAAGATCCACATTTTTCTCCGTTCATGGTAGCAGCATCGGTAGATATTGTTGAGCAATATGTGTCCATACTAAATTGCTAAGAAGAAACTCGGAAAGTAGCTGCCAGGAATTGTCTGCTTTTCTTTGTAGATCGTGGATCAAAACCTCTAAGTTTTGGGCTGCACTCTTTCCTCGGTTTTTGACGGTCAATCGAAACCAGAATGCGTCAAATTGTCGCACAGATCCATGTACATCCTTTACGGTGGTCGGGATATGGTGGCAATCTGGAGGTTTAAAATTTATAGTTACATCCAGAATTGGCCTGTTTCTCCAAGTTCGCAATCGATCAAGAAAGTAAAAGCCAAGAGCTACTATAACGGCGAAAACGGTTCCAACCCCTTGCCACCAATCTGGGTCGGTGATATATTTTAAAAGGTGTGACCAACTAAGATTCATTTGATTGACCTTTCAATTTTATACGCATGCCTGCTAACGGTGCTGCAGCTTGCGGAAGTCCCCGAAGGACATTTCCTGCGACGCCGATAACCGCTTGTTGTTCTTAGCGAAAAGAAACCATCAGATTTGGACGTCAGCCTTTTCCGCCATGCCATGAAAAGTGGTCTCACAATTCATTTTTTCCCTTTTTTAGTAGCACTCATAAGGAAAAAGATATTAGATGCAGTCATATTCAGTGCATACCCTGCAATATAATCCTCAACTTTAATTTTATCCTCTCCTTGGCCATGGCCACCTAATCGATTTCTAAGTGTTGGAATTCCACTCTCCAGTAACGATCGCAATCCGGTGAATTGGCTTTGCAAATAATTTGGGATGAGCTCTTTTAAAAAACATATTTCAATTAACTTTTTCGCGGTATCTTTTTCTGTATATTCCCATTTGTATTTATTGCAGATTGCTTTCATCACACTTTCAAAGGCTTTCAAACAATCATTAAGGCATTCTTTATTTCTCCCATGCCTGTAATGTTCGTGAGCCTTCAAAAATTCGTCATTTGCGCCTTTATACATTTTGCCTGATAAAAGCGTTAAGGTTGGTTTTATTATCTCAGAATGGAGGAAGGTCGAATCCAATCGGATAAGTTCATTAGATTCAAACTGAAAACCAATACCATGTTCCTTAAATCTATGGTTCAACTCTTTAATAGCATCATTAGCGGATATTTTGCAAGTTGAATGCAATTGATATTCATCTTTGCGAACAATTGTATTTATCATTTTGAACGATAATTCTATAACGTCCAATACTTGCTCAATATCTTCACAATTTAGAAAGTAGTCGAAAATAGCTTCTTCGTTAGATTTTGCATACTGTTTTAAGGTAAAAAAACCGTATTCTCTACATAATGCCTGATGAATAAACTCGTAAAGATCCGATGCATTACTTTGATAACGATCTTTGCCAAAAGCATCTCTAATAATGTGAATGACTTGAACTCTAAAAGGAGCGGGGATATTATCATATGTAAAAACATCTGAAACTTCGCCTCTAAGCCTTTTCTGCCTCTTGGAAAATAATTCATAGATAGGCATCACTCCTCCTAAAAACGACTGTTAACAATTGAGAGACTATATTGGCTAACAGGCGCATGCGGCTTACCGAAGTGCCTTCAAATCTTGCACAGACACAATTACATCATATTTTCTATCATCTATTTTGTCAAGAAAAAATACGGATGACAATTGCCTTTGAGATGAGAGGATTAGTGCTCCGTATCAGCGCCTGCGGTCTCTTCCCTGACCGAGACAGCTACCTTGTAAAGCACAGTGAGTATCAGTATGCCGATTGCCCAGACGCCGAGGGTGATTAGCGCCTCTGCTAAGGTTGGCCAGTATTCTGTTACCCTTTCAAATGGATTGGGGACAAAACCGCCAACAATCAAACCAAATCCCTTATCAATCCATAGAGAGACAAATACTGCTGCACAGGCAGCTAATAGTGTTTTTTCGTTTTTGCGTGTATTGGGATTGACCAAAAGAATAAGCGCTGCTGCTGCAAGGATTACAGAAAGCCACATCAGGGGAACGAGCTTTCCATGACCTTCAAGCCCTACAAAGAGATACTGGAAGGGGTGTTTATGTCCGGGTATTCCGCTGTAAAAAGCAGTGAAGACCTCAAGCAAAAAGAAGAATACATTTGCAAGCATGGCATAGGTGACAATCTTGCTGATGGCCTGTATCGGCTCCCTGCCCGGGTCAAATTTAGAAAGCCTTCTTACAATCATGCTCAGTATGATAAGCAGGGCAGGCCCGCCTGCAAATGCAGATGCCAAAAATCTCGCTGCCATTACCGCAGTAAGCCAGAAGTGCCTTCCCGGAAGCCCTGCATAGAGAAAGGCTGTAACTGTATGGATGCTGACTGCCCATGGTATAGAGAGATAAATCAGGGGTTTTACCCATCTTGGCGGCGGGGCAGAATATCGCTCTGATTCCAGAGTAGTCCAGCCTATTACAATATTAAGCAGAAGATAGCCGTTTAAGGCAACTGCGTCCCAGAATATGATTGAATTCGGTGTTGGGTAAAGAAATATGTTCAATGCCCTCATGGGCTGGCCCATATCAACAAGGAGAAACAACAGGCACATATTCACTGCAGCGACAGCCAGAAATTCGCCGAGGATTACTATCTTCCCGAATTTTTTATAGTCGTGTAGATAATAGGGTATAACCAGCATGACTGCTGATGCCGCCACACCCACAAGGAATGTAAACTGAGATATATATAGACCCCATGAAACATCCCTGCTCAGGCCGGTTATCCCCAAACCATAGCTCAATTGTTTGAGATAGAAGATAAAGCCCACGCCAATAACAGCAAGCAGAAAAGATATCCATATCCAGTACCTGCTGCTTCCTGTCAAAGCCTTTTCAATCATTTCTCGCTGCCTCCTATTATATAGAACACACTGGGCTGTGTCCCCAACTCCTGCTTGCGCCGAATGGTGTAGTTTGCGCTGAGGAGTTTTCTGACCTCTGAGTTTGGATCTTTGAGATCGCCAAAGGCAATGGCGCCATTGGATTTTTCTGCACATGCAGGCATAAGGCCCTTTACAAGCCTCTCTGTGCAGAATGTGCACTTTTCCACAACACCCTTTGTCCTTGTCGGGTATTCAGGATTTTTTTCTTTAATAAACGGCCTTGGGTCCCTATAATTAAAGCTCCTTGCGCCAAATGGACATGCTGCCATGCAGAACCTGCATCCAATGCAGCGATGCTCATCCTGCATTACAATACCGTCCTGCCTTTTAAATGTTGCCTGAGTCGGGCATACCCTTACACAGGGCGGATTCTCACAATGATTGCAGAGCAGGGGAAATGGCTTCTCTTTAATAGCCTCTGGCAGGTATTCATTCTCCTGACCCGGAAATGCGTGTTCATAGGTATCAGTCCATATCCACTTCACCTCATCCTTTGGGTTGCCAAAATCAGGGACATTGTGAATGCTGTGGCAGGCATCTGTTATCTTTTTATAATCCTCCTCAGTCTTGAGCTTCCTCATGTCAATAACCATTGCCCACTTTTTTGCTGTCAGGCCCTCTTCGGCAGGCGCAGCCTGTATGGCCTCAAGGCTGTTTTTCCATATCAGATTAGCGGCTGCTGTCCCCGCGCCAAGCGCTGATATCCCGGCTATCTTTAAGAATTGCCTCCTGTCAATACTCATAACTTACTCTCCTTTGGCGCAATATGACAATCCCAGCAGTACGGCCTTACAGCAACATATTTGTGGCATGAATCGCAGAAGTTCTTTTTGTTTGAATGACACTTCATGCATGTATTCTGAAGGCTCATGGTATATTTCTTTCCGCCAAGCCCCATATAAACGTTATTGCCGTCTCTGACAACTGCATCCCTCCATTGGTTAAGCAGATGCATGTGGTTTGCCCTCATAAATTCCTTTGATTCAACGCACTGCTTTTCCTTTAATTCCTGAATGGCAGGGGTATCAAGTTTTGGCTCAGGCCTTGCCACAGCCTTTCCCATATTGTAGTAAAAGGGGAATGTAACTATTGCAGCAAAGATGATAAGCCCGGGTATTATCTTGCCGGCATCATGCATCTTCATTCCCCTCCTTCCCCGGCAGTGCATCACCGCGCAGGTCTGTAGTCCTTTCTTTTTCTCCCTTCATAATAAGTGCATTTCCAAGAAGCTCATGCACGCCAGCAACCTTTACGCCCGGCACCCAGTAGTCCATCAAAGCCGGCAGCGCTGCCCTGTCAATGGCGCAGACATTTGCAAGCAGATTTACCCCATGCCTTTCATGGACATATCTTACTGCATTTGCCCTCGGCAGCCCGCCTCTCATTCTTAGCTCCATATTCTCGCCTGCATTCAGGCCTGAGCCGCTGCCGCAGCAGAATGTCCTCTCCCTGATAGTGTTTTCAGGCATTTCATAAAAATTATTGCACACATTTTTAATTATATATCTCGGCTCCTCAAAAATCCCCATGCCCCTCGCTGTGTTGCAGGAATCATGGAAGGTTACCTTAAACTGATCGTTTCTGCCCGGATCAAATTTCAATTTGCCGTGTTTGATCAGGTCTGCCACAAATTCTATAATATGCACCATCTTAGTGGCCTTTGCATTCTCAAATCGGGTGCCGGTTATGGGAGATACAGGCTCTTCAAGGAAATCTGCAGGGCCGTTCCATGTGTCCATGTACTGATTGATAATCCGCCACATGTGTCCGCACTCGCCTCCGAGTATCCACTTTACGCCCAATCTCTTTGCCTCTGCATATATCTTTGAATTTAATCTCTTTGCCATTTCCATGGATGTAAAGAAGCCAAAGTTCCCGCCCTCAGAGGCGTATGTGCTCCATGTGTAATCAAGACCAAGCTCATGAAAGAGCATGAGATAACCCATGCATGTGTAAATACCCGGGTCGCCAAAGAGGTCTCCTGAAGGCGTAACAAAGAGTATCTCTGCGCCCTTTCTGTTGAATGTAGGCTCAATCTTAATGCCTGTAATGGTCTCTATGTCATCAAGCATGAAATCTATATTGTTCTTGATTGCATGAGGCTCAAGCCCAAGGTGATTTCCCTTTATGAAGCAGTTTGCAACAGGCCCTGATATCCAGTCTGTATTCAGGCCGAGGAGATTAAGGAGCTCCCTTCCTATCATGGTAATCTCTGCCTGATCAATGCCATAGGGGCAGAAGAGCGAACAGCGCCGGCATTCGGTGCACTGATAATAGTAGTACCAGAGTTCTTTTAAAACATCCTCTGTTAACTCCCTTGCGCCTGCAACCTTTCCCAGCATTTTGCCAGAGGCTGTAAAATATTTTCTGTAAATTGACCTTAAAAGCTCTGCCCTCAGCACAGGCATGTTCTTTGGATCGCCCCCGCCTAAAAAGAAGTGGCACTTGTCCGCACATGCCCCGCATCTTACGCATATATCCATAAAGATGTGGAATGAACGGTATTTGCCGAGCCTCTCCTTCATCCCTTCTAATACTATCTCCTTCCAATTTTCAGGAAGCTTCCAGTCCTTATCATCAGGAGACCAGTCCCTCGCATTTGGAAAGTCAACAGCGCTTAGGTTCTTTCCCTTTGCGCCATAGCAGTACATGCCCTGCTTAAATTCCGCAGGCGTGTCCATCCAGCCATTTTGAGGCGGCTTATGATCTATCTTTGATAATTCTTCTATCTTTGGCAGCTTAATATTTGCCATACATCACTCCTTTTCCACTGGTATCTCTGCTGTCTTCATCTTCCCCCTGAAATCATCTTCGTACTCCTCATAGGTATGCACCTTCACAGGATAATTCCATGGATTAACATGTCTCTTCATGCGGCTGTTATTTGCAAGATTCCTCGTTGGGCTTAAGAAGACCCCTGCCATGTGCACGAGTTTGCTGAACGGAAAATATGCAAAGAGGGCGCAGACGAGGAATAGATGAATATAAAAAATAACCCCGATGCCTTCTGGTATCCTTGGGCTGAAGGTGAGCAGCCCCATTATTAATTCCTTGGCGCTCACAATATCAACCTTGATGAAATATCTCATCAGGATGCCTGAAAGTGCGATGCCAATAATCAGAAAGAGCGGGAAGTAGTCGCTTGTAAGGGAGATATAGCGCACCTGAGGTATATAAAATCTCCTGAATAAAAGGTATGACACTGCTCCAAGAAGAATAATTCCGCTCACAAAGATACCCGGAGAACCTATCTGCAGGAAGCCGTCAAAGGCCTCAATTAAATATATAATTTGCTGCTTGTATTTCTGAAGAGTGAACGAAAAAGAAGCGCCTCAAGGCCCATCCTGCCAATGACGCCTAAGGTAGTTGAGGGGTTATCCAGTTTGCTATCCTTAATCCAGGAGAGGGACTTCTGCTGTCCTGCTGTTGTGGGTATGCGAAAGGGGACAGGCGACCGCCCCCATTTTACAACGCGATAAATAACGCCTATGACAAATGTAGCAAAGGCGAGATATGGTATGATAACGGCAAAAAGGAAATGCAGATTCGCAGCCCCTGCCCCAGCTAAGGCAATTAGTACAAGTATTATTACTGCAATAAAAGCAGCCAATGCCCCCATTCGTTATCCCCTTTAAATCCCCTTTAAGTTATTTTATAGCAAACACCTTATCACCCTCCCCCTACCCCCTCCCATCAAGGGAGGGGATTTTCTAAATTCCCTCTCCCCCTGCTGGAG
>JACPZJ010000005.1 GCA_016195585.1 Nitrospirota bacterium
ACAGGCCAGCTCCTTGCCTTTAGCAGACGACAGGTTATTGATCCAAAGATTGTTAATCCCAATAATATAATCACAAATCTTGAAAAGATGTTAAAGAGGCTCTTAGGGGCGGATATTGCACTACAGATTTCTCTCGCTAAAAACCTTTCTCCTGTTATGGCGGATAAAGGCCAGATGGGGCAGGTGATTATGAACCTCTGCGTGAATGCGAGGGATGCCATGCCAGAAGGAGGCCAACTGATTATAGAGACCATGAACACCCAGCTTGATGAGACCTACCGCATAAGCCATCCATGGGCAGGGCCCGGCTCTTA
Organism: Nitrospirota bacterium; assembly: GCA_016195585.1. Classification (GTDB taxonomy): domain Bacteria; phylum Nitrospirota; class CAKKRA01; order 9FT-COMBO-42-15; family 9FT-COMBO-42-15; genus JACPZJ01. The sequence goes on from JACPZJ010000005.1 coordinate 315, forward strand.
TGCCATGATTTCTATAACAGATACTGGGATGGGCATGGATGAGGAGACGCAAGCGCGTATCTTTGAGCCTTTTTTTACAACAAAGGAGCTCGGCAAAGGGACAGGCCTCGGCCTTGCAGTGGTCTACGGCATTGTCAAGCAGCACAATGGCCTTATACATGTCTACAGCCAGAAGGGCCATGGGACAACTTTTAAGATATATCTCCCTGCATTTTCAGGACAGGCAGAGGCAATTACAACGCCAAAACTGGCGGAGCTCAGGGGCGGCAATGAAACAATCCTCCTTGCTGAGGATAATGATATGCTAAGGGAGATGGCAGAGACGATTTTGAAAAAATTCGGCTATACAATACTTACAGCAAAAAACGGTGATGAGGCCATTCAGATATTCAATGCCAATAGCGATAAAATCTCACTGGCGATACTTGATATAGTTATGCCTGTATGCGGCGGCGAGGAGGCCTATGCCAGAATGAGCGCCATTAAGCCCGGGCTTAAAGTCCTCTTTGTTACAGGCTACAGTGCAGGCACACATCACACAGACTTTATATCAAAGGAGCGGCATCCATTCCTGCAAAAACCCTTCAGTCAGGAGGACCTTGCCCGTAAGGTAAGGGAGGCGCTGGACTCGTAGTCGCTTCGCTTTATTGTAAAATGAAAATTGTAAAATTTAAATTGCAAAATTATCTGTCTTTAATTTTTAATTTTTCATTTTGCATTGAGCGATAGCATATAGTTTTCTTATCTCCTTCCAAAACGACCCTGCAATAGACAGAACAACCACAACACCCCATTCATTAATAGAGAGCGCTGTTGTCTTAAGCGCCTGCTGTATCAATGGCAGGTTGACGCCAATCGCCAATGCAGCAACAGATGCGCCTGCCCAGATTACAATTGCCCTATTTGAAAAGAGGCCCATTTTAAAGACAGACTTCTTCTCAGAGCGCATGTTAAATGCAAGAAGAACATGAGTTAACATCCATATTGCAAAGGCTGCTGTCTGCGCCTTCACAGGTTCAAGCCCTGCCTTTAATGCAAAGATATAGCCGACAGAAACCGCAAGGAACAAACCTAATGCACTGCTAAATATGCTTATTGTCATTGCCCTGTTCATGAATTTAATCTTTGGGTCCCTTGGCCTACGCCTCATTAGATCTGCCTCTTCAGGCTCTGCAACAAAACTCACTGATGCAGCAATGTCCATAAAGAGCTCCAATAGTATTATCTGAATAGGTGCAAAAGGAAGTGGCAGCGTAAAAATAATCGGGAACGCAAAAATGGCGATGAGGGCGGTCTTGCACGCAAGATAATATCTCACACCCTTTGTAAGATTATCAAAGAGTTTTCTTCCTTCTCTTATTGCCCTTGTTATGGTTGTAAAGTTGTCATCCTGTAAAATCATATCCGCTGTTTCTTTGGCAACATCTGTCCCTGTCTTACCCATTGCAACGCCGATGTCCGCTTCTTTTAGCGCTGGCGCATCATTTATACCATCGCCTGTTACTGCCACAATCTCGCCATTCTCCTTTAATGCCCTGACAATGCGGAGCTTATGTTCAGGTGTAATCCGCGCATAGACAAGGGTGTCCTTCACAACATCCCGCAATTCCTCATCGCCCATCTCATCAAGCCTTTTGCCTAAAATTACTTTACTGCTGTCAATGCCGACATCATCAGCTATCCTCTTTGCTGTATTTTCATGGTCGCCTGTTATCATAATAACCTTCACACCTGCCTCTTTAGTCAGCCTTACAGCCTCTTTAACCTCAGCGCGGGGCGGATCAATAAAACCAGCAAGGCCGGCAAAGGTGATATTGTCTTCGGCAGATTCTATCCCCTTTAACCCCCCTTTAGCTCCCCCCTTAGCAAGGGGGGAAACAGAGGGGTTATACCCGAATGCAATCACCCTCAATGCCCTGCCTGCCATGTCAGCAGCAGCATCTAATATCTCTTTTCTTTCTTTATCTGATAACTCCCTCTCTTCTCCTGAAAGAAGCATCTTTGTAGACCTTGAAAGAATTGCATCTGGCGAACCCTTTGCAAATACACAGCCCTCCTCTTCGCATACATAAAAGGCTGACATCATTTTGCGATTATTATCAAAAGGCAATTCATTCTTAAATGTATATTTCTCTTTTATTAATATGGGATTTAATCCCTTATCCTTAATAGCAGTTAATAGCGCTGCATCAATAGGGTCGCCAATATAAGTGATATTATTATTTTCTTTTATCTCGTATGCATCGTTTGCAAAGGCGCCGATCTCCAGTAGTTTTTTTAGAGAATCATTCAGCGCAGCATCTTTGAAAATTATTTTCTTGTCATCTAACATTACCTCTGACAGCATCATCCTGTTCTCTGTGATTGTCCCTGTCTTATCTGTTGCAATAACTGTAACGCTTCCGAGCGTCTCTGCTGCACGGAGCCTTTTTATTACTGCATTGCTTTTTGCGAGCTTATATGCGCCTAAGCCAAGAACCATTGTGATAATAATCGGAAGTTCCTCTGGAATTGTTGCAAAGGCTAAGCCAAGGCCTGTTAATACCATCTCTTTAAATGGCCGCCCCTGAATAAAACCAATTAATGGAATGATAACGCTAAAAAAGACTGCAAGGTATACAAGCCAGCCTGAAAGCTGTTTCATTGAAATCTGTAGCGGTGTCTTTGGCTCTTTTACTGCTTTAACAAGGCCTGTAATCCTGCCGAATTCGGTCTCCATGCCTGTTGCTGTTGCAATACCCTTTCCCCTTCCCCTTGTTACCACCGTCCCTGCAAAGAGCATGTTCCTTCTGTCTGCAACTGGTGCATCATCAGTCAGGGTTGCCGCTGCCTCCTTTTCTTCAGGAATAGACTCGCCTGTTAATACGGACTCATCAGCAGCAATGCTGTATGCCTCTATGAGCCTGCAGTCAGCAGGTATTCTCTCCCCGCTTTTTATAATCAGAATATCTCCAGACACAATATCTGTGGTAAGTATCTCCTGATACCTGCCATCACGAATTACTCCTGCTGTTGGAGAGGAAAGCCTTTTGAGCATCTCAATGGACTTCTTTGCCCTGTATTCATTAAAGACCTCTGCATAGACAAGAATAGCGATGATAATAAAAATGGTTGCAGCGTCACGGAGTTCGCCCCATACACTATAAAGGAGGCCGACAATCAGCAGGAGCATTATCATCGGCTCCCTGACCTCTTCCCAAAAAACATCAAGAAAGGTAAGGCGCCGCTCTTCAATCAGTTTATTAGGCCCATATTTTGCCAGCCTCTCTCTTGCCTCCTCCTCAGCCAGCCCCCTGGAGGCATTGCTATTGAGGCCATTTATAACATCATCTGCTTCTGCTGCCCATGGTTTTTTCATAATTGTCCGTCTCCAATTATTATATTAACAACTAAATAACTTATACCTCTTTTTTCATTGTACTGTCAAGACAGGGCTTTTATTTTTTTCTTGACTTCCCTTCTCTAAAACTCTTAAAATATAAAATAAAGAGATTTAAGGGAGGATATAAAAATGCCACTGGTTAAGGTAAAACGTTTTGCACAGGTAACCATTCCTGCTGATATAAGACAGAAGGCCCATATAGAGGAGGGTGATTATGTAGAGGTAAAGTATGAAGGGAATAAAGTCATAATCATCCCAAAGCGCATTACAGATAAGTCTGCTGACTGGCAAAAGAGGTTTGATGAGGCTATTGCACATGTCCGAAAATCTGCCC
>JACPZJ010000022.1 GCA_016195585.1 Nitrospirota bacterium
GCGCTGTTATTCTCAAGCGGAGTAATTGTGCCCAAACTGGAGAATAAGGGTGTTATAATCGGCTCATGGGATAAGAAGGTTTTGCTTGGAGATAATGACATTATATATATAGACAAAAGGAAAAATCCGTCCATTGCTAATGGAGATAAGTACATCATATACAAGGTAGTAAGGGAGGTCAAACATCCTGCAACTGAAAAGAAGATGGGTTATCTTGTTAAGATATTGGGGGTCGTTCAGATTACAGATGTTAAAAAGGATGTTGCAACAGGGACGATCATCAGATCCTTTGATACAATGGAATACGGTGACAGGCTTATGCCCTATAAAAAGGCTGCAATCCCGGGTGAATCAGAAAAAGGAGGCGGCAATAAAAAACTGAGGGGCTATATAGTTGATGTAAAGGATGAAAAGATTCAGAATGCGCAGCTTGATATAGTATACATTGATAGAGGGACAAAGGACGGCGTAATGGTTGGGGACAGATTTGTAGTTGTGCGCCCCGGCCTGAAGACATCCAAGTATGGACCGGGTGAAGGCTTGAGGCTGCCCGGCCAGATTGTTGGTGAATTGAGCATACTTTCAGTGCAGGAGAAGACAGCTACTGCAAAAATACTTAATAGCGTAAGGAGTGTTACTAAGGGAGATTTTGTAGAATCAAAGTAGCGATGGTATTGCTTTCAAAGCCTTTTGAGTAAATTCTGCTATGATGGAAATATCCCATTCAATTCTTCACAGACATTATTGGCTTTTTTTATTCTTCTCTGCTAAACAATAAAGAGGGAGAGGCTTTTTGTGGGGGACATCTATTACTGGATAGCATTGAACAGCGTCCCGGGGATTGGAAGGGTTCTGTATAAAAGATTAATTGAACACCTCGGCTCACCTGAGGCTGTCTTTTCAGCAGCGCCGTCAGAGCTGAATAATATTGACGGGATAAACGAAAAGATAGTGCGGGAGATCAGGGATTTTAAGGGAGATAAAGAGAAAATAGGCGATGAGTTATCAAGGATCAAGAGCGCCGGTATAACGATTATTACGCTGAAGGATGATGGTTACCCGCAAAATCTTAAGGCCATATATGATCCCCCGCCCTATCTGTATGTTAATGGCGTGCTTAAAAATGAAGACAGGCTATCGGTTGCAATTGTGGGCTCAAGGTCAGCTACAAATTACGGCAGACAGATGACAGAGGCGATTGGGAGGGAATTATCATTGCTGGGGATTACAATTGTAAGCGGTATGGCAAGGGGGATTGACAGCTTTGCCCATTTATCTGCCCTTGATGCAGGAGGAAGGACTATAGCAGTGCAGGGATGCGGCATAGATATTGTCTATCCGCCGGAAAGCAAGAGGCTCGCTGAAAGGATAAAAGGCTCAGGCGCATTGGTATCAGAGTTCCCTTTTGGCACACCGCCTGAGGCTGTAAATTTCCCGCAGAGAAACAGGATCATCAGCGGCCTCTGCCTCGGCACAGTAGTAGTAGAGGCTGCGGATGACAGCGGTTCATTAATTACTGCAAATTGCGCCCTTGAGCAGGGAAGGGATCTCTTTGCTATCCCCGGCAACATTACATCAAGGCAGAGCAGCGGGACAAACAGCCTGATAAAAAGGGGCGCAAGACTAATCGGCGCTGCTGATGATATAATAGAAGAGCTTATACCTCAGCTTAAGGGCGAATTAAAAAATATTAAGGAGTTTAAATCCTTAAAGGAAGGGAAGGTCGTTTCTAACCTCTCAGATGAAGAGAGGGCGGTCTTTAATGTCATTTCTCTGGAGCCCAAGCACATAGACAAGGTAATGATGGACAGCAAATTGCCCACCAACAAGGTTTCATCCATTCTGTGGTAAAGGCATCCGGCGGCCATGTAATGGATCTGCCAAAGAAAAAGCTCGGCGTGGATATAGAAAACAATTTTGAACCTGAGTATGCCATAATCGCAAGGCCTGCGATCCTTAAGGAGATTAAAAAACTGTCCAAGGAGGCGGAAAAGATATACCTCGCCTCTGACCCTGACAGGGAGGGGGAGGCTATTGCATGGCATATCGCCCAGATTGTCGGCAAGGGGGATGACAAGAGGATATGCCGCGTCCTCTTCAATGAGATAACAGAGAGGGCTATAAAAGAGGCGATTGCCAATCCGCTTGAGATAGACTTTAGCAAGGTAAATGCCCAGCAGGCGAGGAGGGTCCTGGACAGGATAGTTGGTTATAAGATAAGCCCCCTGCTGTGGGAAAAGGTCAGACGCGGCCTGAGCGCCGGCAGGGTGCAGTCTGTTGCTGTGCGGCTGATATGCGAGCGGGAGCGTGAGATACAGGCCTTTGTCCCTGTGGAGTTCTGGTCAATTACAGCGCAGCTTGAAGGCAAGAACCCGCCTCCTTTTGAGGCAAGGCTGTTTAAGGTCAACGACAAGAAGGCAGAGATAAAGAATGAGGAAGAGGCAAAGAAGATAATCAGCGAGGTTGAAAAGGGCGACTTTGTTGTAACATCTATTGAGAAAAAGGAGCGCAGGAGATATCCATCACCGCCATTTATCACAAGCACCTTGCAGCAGGAGGCAGCAAAAAAACTGTATTTTACTGCAAAGAGGACCATGATGATCGCACAGAGGCTTTATGAAGGCATGGAGCTTGGCGAAAAGGGGCCTGTGGGCCTTATTACATATATGAGGACAGATTCTGTGCGGATTGCGCCAGAGGCGCTGAAAGAGGCGAGGGGGTACATCAACTCTAACTATGGCAATGATTATCTGCCTGAAAAGCCTGCTGTATACAAAAGCAGGAAGGGCGCGCAGGAGGCGCATGAGGCAGTAAGGCCGACCTCTATTGACAATGACCCTGAATCAATAAAAAAATATCTCGGCAAGGACGAATACAATCTCTATAAACTTATCTGGAACCGTTTTATTGCAAGCCAGATGAATCCTGCTGTATATGACCAGACCACAGTGGATATAAAGATAAAGGACTATCTCTTCAGGGCAACAGGCTCTGTCATCAAATTCCCCGGCTTCATAAGGGTATACACTGAAACAGAGGAAAACGGCGAAGAGAAAAAGGAGGAGACGCCCTCTGATGAAGAGAAGCTGCTGCCTCAATTAGCAGAAGGAGAGAGATTAAAGCGCCACAGTATTGATCCAAAACAGCATTTTACCCAGCCCCCGCCAAGATATTCTGAGGCCCTTTTAATAAAGGAATTAGAAGAAAATGGCATTGGCAGACCCAGCACCTATGCAAACATCCTCTCCACTATTCAGGAAAGAAAGTATGTGGAGAAAAAAGAGGGAAGGTTCCATCCCACAGAGCTCGGTTTTTTGATTAATGACCTCCTTGTAAAATATTTCCCGAATGTATTGAATGTGGAATTTACTGCAAAGTTAGAAGAGGAGCTGGATGAGATAGAAGGGGGGCAGAAGGAATGGACAGAGGCTGTAAGGGATTTCTATAACCCCTTTAATGAGGAGCTCGTTATTGCCCAGAAAGAGATGAGAAATATAAAGAAGGAGGAGATCCCCACAGATATTGTTTGCGAGAAATGCGGAAAAAAGATGGTAATAAAATGGGGGAGGCATGGGCAATTCCTTGCCTGCTCAGGCTATCCTGAGTGCAAGAGCACAAAGGAATTTACAAAAAACTCTGCCGGTACGATAGAGGTGGCTGATGAGGAAAAAACCAGCGAGGTGTGCGAGAATTGCGGCAGCCCGATGGTTGTAAAGAGAGGGAGGTTTGGCAAATTCCTCGCCTGCTCAAAATACCCTGAATGTAAGACAGTAAAATCCATTGTTAAAACTACAGGCGTAAAATGCCCTGAAAAAGGATGTGAAGGCGAAATTTTAGAAAGAAAGACAAAACGCGGAAAGGCCTTTTATGGCTGCTCCAAATACCCAAACTGTAAATATGCATTATGGGATAAGCCGATTAACAGGCCATGCCCGCAATGCGGGGCAGCCTTTGTTGTTGAAAAATACACAAAGGCAGGGACATCAGTAAAGTGTATTATAGCGGGATGCAATTATAAGGAAGAGGTGGCTTGAAAAAAATAATTGCCGTTGTTATTTATCTTGACCCTCTTTTTTCCGTTTCCGTTCTTTTTTCCGAATGCCTGGAAAAAGAAGTCGTCATCAATTGACTCTAAGGTCTCGAAATAGGCCTCAGTCTCATCCATGAGGGCATCCATGCTGTCTATGTGAATTGCACTCTTCCTGAAATCTGCGCTGTGGAAAAGCCCCTTGGTATACCAGCTTATATGCTTCCTGAACTCCCTGACAGCCCATTTATCTCCCATATAATCTGCCAGCATTTCAATATGCCGTTTAATGGTTAAGTGTATCTCCTTTTCTGACGGCGGTTTCTGTAGAACCCCTTCTTCCATATACTTTAGTGTCCTGCTGAATATCCAGGGGTTCCCGAGGGATCCCCTTCCGATCATGATGCCGTCGCAGCACGTTTCGTCCAGCATCCTCCTGGCATCCTCTGGGGTCTTTATATCTCCGTTGCCGATGACGGGGATATTCAATACCTTTTTAAGTTCTGCTATATGAGACCAGTCCGACCTCCCGCCAAACCCCTGAGCGGCGGTCCTTGAATGTAAGGTTATTGCATCAACGCCGCATTCTTCGGCAATCCTGCCAATTTCAAGATAATTAGTAGATTTAGAATCCCAGCCGGAACGGATCTTTACTGTAAATGGTATTGTTACAGCCGCTCGAACAGCCTCGATAACCGCCTTTATCTTCAGCGGATCCTTGAGGAGGGCTGAACCTGAACCTGTGCTGACAACCTTTTTTGCAGGGCATCCCATATTGACATCAAGGATATCTACGCCAAACCCCTCGACGATCCTGGCGGCCTCCGCAATTATCTGCGGTTCTGAACCAAACAGTTGAACCGCCAGCGGCCTCTCATAAGGGTCGCTATTCAGGAGGTCCCTTGTCTTCTTGCCGTTCCTGACAAGGGCAATGGCGCTGACCATCTCGGAGAAGACAAGCCCGCACCCTTCATCCTTCACAATCAGCCGGAAAGGAAGATTCGTAATCCCAGCCATAGGAGCAAGGATCAGGTTGTTTTCGATTTTTAAGTTACCTATTTGCAGCATTGGTTCCTTTCTTATAATTTGTCATAAAGCTCCATTTTTCCATTTTTATAATGTCCCTTGATCTCCTCTAACATCTTCAACCCACCATCTTTAAAGACTCCTCTCTCGCTATTTTACACCATAAAGCCCTATTTATTGAAATCTTTTTCAGTGATTCATTGTCCAATGGTTAAGGCGCGTCCAGCTTTTACCCCAAGCAAGGAAGTCAAGTCAAGGGAGGCAAAAGCGGCGGTCTTTATTTAACTGCCTCACTTAACAATTCTTCAAGGTCATTCGGATCAAATGAAACAGCCCATCTCCACGTCCCAAAGCCCCCGTGCGCACTTACAGCCTTTACCCATTAATCTAAAACCACCTTCCCTCTATTCTCTCCTTTGTTAGCTTAGAGAATTCCAATATCTCCTTAATTGAAGCTACTCTATCACGCATTGAATAAAAAGTGGTCTCGCCCAGAAGCGCATAACTCCATTCGCAGCCCATTCGGTCTTCTAATTTTAAT